>NZ_JAGYFZ010000062.1:0-35787 GCF_019946675.1 Pseudomonas sp. BF-B-15 | reverse complement strand
GGGAGGCCGAGTGGAGGTTCTGCGCAGTGGGCAACCCGGCATGGATGCCGGGTTAGCCGCGCACGGCCAAGGATGGCCGATCGCGGCGGGCCCACGGAGCAGGACCGGAGCGAGGGCATGCCGAGCCACAGCGAGGCACCGAACGAAAGGGGCAAGAGCGCTTTGGTTACTTTCGCGCTTTTCGAAAGTGACTCGCCGTAAGGGCGAAACCAATATCAGCCATCACCAAAATAACGGATACACACAAAACCTAAGTAAACAGACCGCTGCCCGGCCGCACACGAACGGAGTATCGTAAAACGACCATGAACATTCTCTACGATGAACGCGTTGACGGAGCGCTGCCCGACGTCAACAAGTCAGCATTGTTGCAAGCCCTGCAAACCCGTTTGCCAGGCCTGGAAGTGCTGCATCAGCAAGAAGAACTCAAGCCATACGAATGCGACGGACTCTCGGCCTATCGCACCACGCCCCTGCTGGTGGTCCTGCCACGCCATCTCGACGAAGTACAAGGCGTGCTCCGGCTCTGCCATGAAATGCATGTGCCGGTGGTCGCCCGTGGTGCCGGCACCGGTTTGTCCGGTGGCGCGTTACCGCTGGAAAAAGGCGTGCTGCTGGTCATGGCGCGCTTCAACAACATCCTGCACATCGACCCCGCCGCCCGCACCGCACGGGTCCAGCCCGGCGTACGCAACCTCGCTATTTCCCAGGCAGCAGCCCCCTTCGGCCTGTACTACGCGCCCGACCCTTCCTCACAGATCGCCTGTTCCATCGGCGGCAATGTCGCCGAAAACGCTGGCGGCGTGCATTGCCTGAAGTACGGCCTGACCGTGCACAACCTGCTCAAGGTCGACATCCTGACCGTGGACGGCGAGCACCTGACATTGGGCTCCGATGCCCTCGATTCACCCGGCTTCGACCTGCTGGCACTGTTCACCGGTTCCGAAGGCATGCTCGGGGTGATCACCGAAGTCACCGTCAAACTGCTGCCCAAACCGCAGTCCGCCAAGGTACTGCTGGCGGCGTTCGATTCCGTCGAAAAAGCAGGGCGAGCGGTAGGTGACATCATTGCCGCCGGCATCATTCCGGGCGGTCTGGAAATGATGGATAACCTGGCGATCCGTGCCGCTGAAGACTTTATCCACGCCGGCTACCCCGTGGACGCCGAAGCCATCCTGCTGTGCGAACTCGATGGCGTCGAAGCCGATGTCCACGATGACTGCGACCGCGTGCGGCAAGTGCTGGAACAGGCCGGCGCCACCGAAGTGCGCCAGGCCAGGGATGAAGCCGAACGCGTGCGTTTCTGGGCCGGACGCAAGAATGCCTTTCCGGCTGTCGGTCGGCTCTCGCCGGATTATTACTGCATGGACGGGACGATCCCACGCCGTGAGTTGCCCGGCGTGCTGCGCGCCATTGCCGCGTTGTCCGCCGAGTATGGCTTGCGCGTCGCCAACGTTTTCCACGCCGGTGACGGCAATATGCACCCGTTGATTCTGTTCGACGCCAATCAACCGGGTGAGCTCGACCGCGCCGAAGCGCTGGGCGGCAAGATCCTCGAATTGTGCGTGAAGGTCGGCGGCAGCATCACCGGCGAACACGGCGTGGGCCGCGAGAAGATCAATCAGATGTGCGCGCAGTTCAACGCCGATGAGCTGACGCTGTTCCATGCCGTCAAAGCCGCGTTCGATCCCGGCGGTTTGCTCAACCCCGGCAAGAACATTCCGACGCTGCACCGCTGCGCCGAATTTGGCGCCATGCATGTGCACCTGGGTCAGCTACCCTTCCCTGATCTGGAGCGATTCTGATGCGCAGCGAACTCGATATCGATGACAGCGGCGTGCTGCTGGAGCAGGTCAATCAAGCGCTGGAAAACGCCACGCCGCTGCGCATTCAGGGCTCCAACAGCAAGGCGTTTCTGGGGCGCGTCGTTGCGGGCGAAGTACTCGACACGCGCAGCCACCGAGGCATCGTCAGCTACGACCCGACCGAGCTGGTGATCACCGCCCGCAGCGGCACACCCTTGTCCGAACTGGCGCACGTGCTGGATGAAGCACAGCAAATGCTGCCCTGCGAACCACCGTCCTTTGGCGACGATGCCACCGTCGGCGGGATGATCGCCAGTGGCCTGTCGGGACCGCGTCGTCCCTGGTCAGGCTCGGTGCGCGATTTCGTCCTCGGCACACGGGTCATCATCGGGCACGGCAAGCATTTGCGCTTTGGCGGCGAAGTGATGAAGAACGTCGCCGGTTACGACCTGTCGCGCCTGATGGCCGGCAGTTTCGGCTCCCTTGGGGTGATCACCGAAGTCTCGCTCAAGGTCCTGCCCAAACCACGGCAAACCCTGAGCATCAGCCTGGAAATGGACAGCGATCGTGCCTTGCTGCGTCTCGCGGAATGGGGCCAGCAGCCGTTGCCGATCAGTGCCGCGTGCCACGACGGGCAACGCCTGCACTTGCGGCTTGAGGGCGGCGAAGGCTCGGTGGCGGCGGCTCATGACCGTTTGGGCGGTGAGCAGCTGGACGCCTCGTATTGGGCGGATCTCAACGAGCACCGACTGAGTTTCTTCGACGAGGGCCAGCCACTGTGGCGCCTGTCCGTCCCGCACAACACGCCGCGGTTGTCCCTGCCCGGCCGGCAACTGCTCGACTGGGGCGGCGCCCAGCGCTGGCTCAAGTCTGACGCCGAAGCGGCGTTCATTCGCCAGGTCGTGGATGAGGTCGGCGGCCATGTAACCTGCTACAGCCATGGCCTGATCGACAGCCCGTTCCAGCCGTTGCCTGCCGCGTTGATGCGCTACCACCGCAGCCTCAAGCAACAACTCGACCCACGGGGCATTTTCAACCCGGCACGCTTGTACGCGGAGCTTTGAACCATGCAGACAACCCTGAGCGAAACCGCCCGGCAGCTGCCCCGCGCCGAAGAAGCCGAAAGCATTTTGCGCACCTGCGTGCACTGCGGTTTCTGCAATGCCACCTGCCCGACCTATCAATTGCTCGGCGATGAACTCGATGGGCCACGGGGCCGCATCTACCTGATCAAACAGGTGCTGGAAGGCAACGAGGTCACGCAGAAAACCCAACAGCATCTGGACCGCTGCCTGTCGTGCCGCAATTGCGAAACCACCTGTCCTTCCGGAGTCGATTATCACAACTTGCTCGACATCGGCCGGGCAGTGGTCGATGCGGCGGTGCCGCGCTCCATCGACCAACGCCTGTTGCGTGAGGGATTGCGCAGCGTCGTCCTTAATCCGGGGCTGTTCAAAGCGCTGATCAACAGCGGTCAGGTTTTTCGGGCACTGCTGCCCAACACCTTGCAGGCAAAGTTGCCTCGCCATGTTTATCTCCCCCGGCCACGCCCCACCACCCGCCATGCCCGTCAGGTGCTGATGCTCGAAGGCTGCGTACAGCCGAGCCTGTCGCCCAACACCAATGCGGCGGCGGCGCGGGTGCTGGATCGACTGGGTATCAGTGTCACCCCGTCCAGCGAAGCCGGGTGTTGCGGCGCGGTGGATTATCACCTCGACGCTCAGGCAGCCGGCCTAGACCGCGCTCGTCGCAATATCGATGCGTGGTGGCCGAGTATCGAGAACGGTGCGGAAGCCATCGTGCAAACCGCCAGTGGCTGTGGCGCCTTCATCAAGGACTATGGCCATTTACTCGAACGCGATCCGGCCTACGCCGAGAAGGCAAAAAGAGTCAGCGCGCTGGCCAGGGACCTGGTGGAAGTGTTGCGCGACGAACCGCTGGAAACACTCGGCATCCACGGCGATCAGCGTTTGGCCTTCCATTGCCCCTGCACTTTGCAGCACGCGCAAAAGCTCGGCGGCGCGGTGGAAGCGCTCCTTGCTCGCCTCGGTTTCAACCTCACACCTGTGCCCGACAGCCATTTGTGCTGCGGGTCGGCGGGCACTTATTCGATCACCCAACCCGAACTGTCCCGGCAACTGCGCGACAACAAACTGAATGCGCTGGAAAGTGGCCATCCTGAAGTTATCGTTACCGCCAATATCGGCTGTCAGTCGCATCTCGACGGCGCGGGCCGAACCCCGGTCCGGCACTGGATCGAACTGCTCGACGCGGCGCTGCCCTCATCGATCACCGGAGATTCCCCATGAAAAGCAAAGCCGTCCTGAGCCAAACCGAAGTCAGCCGGATCCTAGCGGCCGCACGCACCGAAGCACAAAATAACCAATGGGCCGTGACCATCGTGATCGTCGACGACGGCGGCCACCCCCTCGCCCTCGAACGCCTCGACGGCTGCGCGCCCATCAGCGCGTACATCGCCACCGAAAAGGCACGCACCTCGGCGTTGGGCCGGCGCGAATCCAAAGGTTATGAAGAAATGGTCAACGGCGGGCGCTTCGCGTTTTTGTCGGCCCCCTTGCTGACATCCCTGGAAGGCGGCGTGCCGATCATCGTCGACGGTCAGGTGGTGGGTGCGGTTGGCGTGTCCGGCGTAAAAGCCGAGCAGGATGCACAAGTGGCGAGCGCCGGGGCGCAATGCCTGAAGTGAACCGTGCTCGAGGAACGTAATCAGAAGAAACAAAAAAGAGACTTACGTCTCTTTTTTTATGCGCGGCTAGAATTGATAGTTGTCGCCGCTTTTTCGAACTGACAGAGCAACCGTCCACTTCAAAGGAAGCGCAAAGATGAATCGTCTTACTGCGAAAGACTTTGCCCCTGAGCTGCTCGAACTCTACGACTACTACGCCCACGGCATGATCAACCGGCGAGAGTTTCTCGACCGGGCGGCGTTATTCACCCTTGGCGGCCTGACCGCCAGTGCGCTCCTCGCCGCCCTGAGTCCCGACTATGCCTTGGCCGAACAAGTGGCGTTTACCGACCCGGACATCATCGCCGAGTACATCACCTACCCCTCGCCCAAGGGCCACGGGCAGGTTCGGGCCTATCGGGTGCGTCCGGCAAAAGCCACCGGCAAAGTGGCGGCCGTGGTCGTCGTGCATGAAAACCGCGGGCTCAACCCCTACATCGAAGATGTTGCCCGACGCGTGGCCAAGGCCGGGTTCATCGCCCTCGCCCCCGATGGCCTGACGTCGGTGGGCGGTTATCCCGGCAACGACGACAAAGGCCGGGAGCTCCAGGCGACCGTTGATCCTGAAAAGCTCATGAATGACTTTTTCGCCGCAATCGAGTGGCTGATGAAACACGATACGACCACCGGAAAAGTCGGCATTACCGGCTTCTGCTATGGCGGTGGCGTCGCCAACGCGGCTGCCGTGGCCTATCCCGAACTCGGGGCTGCCGTGTCCTTCTATGGCCGGCAACCAGACGCCAGGGATGTCCCCCGGATCAAGGCGCCGGTGATGCTTCACTTTGGCGAACTGGACACACGCATCAACGAAGGATGGCCCGCCTACGAGCAGGCATTAAAAGCAGCCGGCAAAACCTATGAAGCCTACATCTACCCCGGCGCCAACCACGGTTTCCATAACGATTCCACGCCTCGATTCGATGAGGCCGCAGCCAAACTTGCCTGGGAAAGAACGCTAAACTGGTTCCGGCGATACCTGTCTTAGCGCCGCAAGCAATAAGTGGTCTTGAATTTTTATTGCTGTTTCCAGGTTTTTAAAGAGTGCATCACACATGAATAACAATGATTTTCTGTCGCAACAGAAACCACCCTTCAGCATTGTCCTGGTCAACTACAAAACCATCGAAATAACCCGGATTTGCCTCGACCTGCTACATCAGCACCTGGGCGACAGCAACATTCCGGTCTGGGTGGTTGATAACGACTCGGCCGATGAAAGCACCGACTATCTGCGCACACTGGACTGGATCAACCTGATCGAGCGAAAAGCTCCCGAGCCGGAGCATGGTCATATCGCGCATGGCAAAGCACTCGACCTGGTGCTGGAACGGGTTGAGACCGACTTTCTGTTCCTGCTGCACACCGATACGTTTATTTTCGACAAAAATGTATTTTCAATGATGTTGAACAAGTGCATTAAAAACCCGAATGTCGTGGCCGTCGGGTGCACAGAACAACTTAACCGCGGCACCACCAGAACCCTTTGGCGCTTTAGCTCACGACTGGTAAAACATCACGTCAGACGCCTGAAACTGTCCTTGGGACTACGTTCCAGAGAGCCAAAGCCCTACAGGGAAGTTTATTTGAAAAGCTTCTGTACCTTATGGAACTGCAAGCTGATGAAGCAACACGGCATGCATTTCCTGATGGATGAGCGCGTACCCGGTTATACCCTCCAGGACCGCATGACCCAGTTGGGCTATGTTGTTGAACTGTTGTCCCCGCGCAAGATATTCAGCTACCTCGACCATATTCAAGCGGGCACCGTCGCGGCCGCTGGCGGTTATGCGACAACGCACAGACGAACGAAGATGTACAACGACATCCTTAAACGTTTGAAGGGCGACAACAACCAGGTATCGGCAGCGCGTCACAAGTAGCGCGCCCCTCTTGCCGGAAGCACTCGCAGGTTGTTATGAACAGACTATTGGAGCGGTAATGACACCGATCACTCAGACACTCCCCATCGTCACCACCCCGGAGCTGGATTTTGACCAGAACGCTGCCAGCACTTTCGGTCACTCGCTAGCCAGTACTTATGCTCAAGCCACCCCCTTTCCACACATCGTCATTGACGATTTTTTACCGCAGGATCTGATTGCGAGCATCTGCGCGCATTTTCCCGTCGAGCCAACCAACAACGAAATGCTCTATGAGCGCGGCTATAAGGGTCAGCACAAACGGCAAGTCAGCCCCAACGAATGCGATCCCTACTTGAAGACGGTTTTCAACGCTTTCAACTCGGCGCCCATGTTGCAGTTTCTTGAAAAACTCACAGGTATCGAAGGTTTGATTCCCGATCCTTACTTTACCGGCGGCGGACTGCACGAAACGAAAAAGGGCGGGTTTCTGGGGGTGCACTCGGACTTCCGGCTCAACAAAAAGTTGAATATCGAGCGCAGACTGAATGCCATTATTTACCTGAATCAGGATTGGCAAGAGGCGTACGGCGGCAACCTGGAGCTATGGGACGTCGGGATGAAGACGTGCCTCAAGAAAGTCCTGCCGATCTACAACCGCTGTGTCATTTTCAACACCGACAAGGACAGCAATCATGGACACCCGGAGCCTCTGACGACGCCGGAACACATTACACGTCGGTCCATCGCGCTTTACTACTACACCGCAGCAACCGTGGTGGCTGATCCTGCGCAAAGAAACAAAACCCACTACAAACCAAGGCCCAAGGATCGCTTGAGCCTCAAGTACTACCTCAACAAACTCATCAAGAAAAAAAACTGACGGCACCTGCGGTTATCCGACCACATCGATCAACTGCTCGCGTTGCGCCCCCGTCAGCATCGGGCCGAAACCGGCACCGGCATTGTCCGCCATGTAACGCGGATTGCCGGTGCCGGGGATGACGCAGGTCACTGCCGAATGCGCCAGCAAATACTTGAGCGCCAATTGTGCCCAACTGGTAACGCCGACTTGCGAGGCCCAACCGGGCAGCGGTTTGCCCTTCAAGCGGGCAAGCAAATCACCGCCGCCAAATGGCCGGTTGCAGATCACCGCCACGCCGCGTTCGCGACACAGCGGCAGGATGCGTTTCTCGACCCCGCGATCGTCCAGCGCATAGTTGATCTGCAAGAAATCCAGTGGCTCGGCTTTGAGCACCGCTTCCACTTCCTCATATGCCGACGCGGTGTAATGGGTGATGCCGATGTAGCGAATCCGCCCTTCTTCCTTCCACTTGCGCAATGTAGGCAAATGGGTTTTCCAGTCCAGCAGGTTATGGATCTGCATCAGGTCGATCCGGTCGGTCTGCAGCAGTTTGAAGGATTGCTCCATCTGCGCGATGCCTTCTTCGCGGCCACGGGTCCACACCTTGGTGGCCAAAAACGCGGGTGAACGCGGCTTGTGGATCGACAGCAGCTCGCCGATGGTCTGCTCGGCGCGGCCATACATGGGTGAGCTGTCGATCACCGTGCCGCCCTTTTCAAATAACGCGCTGAGAACGGCGGGCAGGTTTTTGTAGGCCGGATCGGCAGGTGCGACATCAAAGCCGCGATAGGTGCCCACGCCGACAAGGGGCAATGGCTCGTTGCTGGAAGGAATGGCGCGGGTCAGCATGTTCTTGCCTCCTGTTTCCTTCGACGGCGCGGTGGCTGCAAAGGCCGGATCGAAAGTGAGCACCGCCGAAGCACCGGCAGCCAGCGTGAGTATTCGTCGACGCGTGTATCCATCAGTGTGGCTCATGGTGGTGTCCTTCCACTCTTTTGCGCTTGTTGCGCGGCAAACGGCGCGATCACCAGCGCCACGAGTCCTCTGCTAGCCAAGAGAATAGCTGCCGGCGGCAATTCGTCCTTGCTTGAAATACATCGAGGTCTCAAGTGCTGGTGGGCGGCGGCAATTGCTTGGGGGTATATCCATTATTTTTGTGATGGCGGCTGGCGGTTTCGCCCTTACGGCGAGTCACTTGGAAAAGCCCCAAGTAACCAAGGGCTCTTGCCCCTTTCGTTCGGTGCCTCGCTATGGCTCGGCATACCCTCGCTCCGGTCCTGCTCCGTGGGCCCGCCGCCATCGGCCATCCATGGCCGGGGGCGGCTAACCCGGCATCCATGCCGGGTTGCCCACTGCGCAGAACCTGCGCTCGGCCTCTCGAGGGGGCGCTCAGATCAAAAGCTAAGGCGAGCTAACGCTCGGCCTGATGAGTGGTGAAAATCAAAAGCGTACGCAGATCCCCCTGTAGGAGCCGGCTTGCCGGCGAAAAGCGTCTAGGCGACGCGTTCATTCAGACACCCCGCGTTATCGTTGGAGTCCATCGCCAGCAAGCTGGCTCCTACAAGGGAAATGCATATGCATTTGGATAAATACGATCAACTGTAGGAGCCGGCTTGCCGGCGAAAAACGTCTAGGCGACGCGTTCATTCAGACACCCCGCGTTATCGTTGGCGTCCATCGCCAGCAAGCTGGCTCCTACAAGGGAAATGCATATGCATTTGGATAAATACGATCAACTGTAGGAGCCGGCTTGCCGGCGGAAAGTGTCTGGGCAACGTGTTCATTCAGACACCCCGCGTTATCGCTGACGTCCATCGCCAGCAAGCTGGCTCCTACAAGGGAAATGCATATTCATTTGGATAAATACGATCAACTGTAGGAGCCGGCTTGCTGGCGAAAAGCGATTGGACAACGCGTTCATTCAGACACCCCGCGTTATCGTTGGCGTCCATCGCCAGCAAGCTGGCTCCTACAGGGGGATCGGTGTACATATCCGGAATGAGTGAACGCATGCACCAAAGAGCCAGGTCGGCTTTCAGGCCGCCTCGGCGGCGGTGGCGGTAGTCGCCCCCTCGAGAGGCCGAGTGGAGGTTCTGCGCAGTGGGCAACCCGGCATGGATGCCGGGTTAGCCGCCCCCGGCCAGGGATGGCCGATGGCGGCGGGCCCACGGAGCAGGACCGGAGCGAGGGCATGGCGAGCATTAGCGAGCCACCGAACGAAAGGGGCAAAAGCGCTTTGGTTACTTTCGCGCTTTTCGAAAGTGACTCGCCGTAAGGGCGAAACCATACGCAGCCGTTACCACAGCAACGGATATGCCCCCCTCAAAAACCACACCCCCAAGGGCCCCACCGTGATTCAACTACACTCTGAAAGCGATCAAGCCGTCGCGGTCCTCAGCCCCAGAGCAGTCAATGCCACCCACTCACGCTAACCGAATGTCGCGCACCCTGATGTATCTCATCATCATCGTTACCGCGTTGTACCTGGCGCTCTGCATCGCGCTGTTCGTGTTCCAGCGTGCCCTCATCTACTTCCCGCAACCCGCCGCGCTCGGAGCGCCCGAATCGCTGCTCACGCTATCGGTGGCGGACGCACAGGTGCAGGTCACCGTCAAACCGCACGACGGGCCAAATGCACTGATCTATTTTGGTGGAAATGCCGAGGACGTTTCGCGCAACCTGCCCGTATTTTCCCAGGCATTCCCCGACCATGCCCTGTACTTGCTGCACTATCGGGGCTTCGGTGGCAGCACCGGCTCACCTTCCGAAGAGGCGATTTCCCGCGATGCCCTGACCTTGTTCGACAAAGTCTACGACACCCATCCCCACATCGCCGTGGTCGGCCGCAGCCTGGGATCGGGCGTCGCCGTGCGCCTCGCCAGCCAGCGCCCGGCCTCCCGACTGATCCTGATCACCCCCTACAACAGCCTTGAAGAGCTCGCCGTCCGCCAGTACCCGATATTCCCGGTGAAGTGGCTGCTGCAGGACAAGTTCGAATCGTGGAAATACGCCGAGCACATCTCGATACCGACGCTGTTGCTAGCGGCCGGGCAAGATGAAGTCATCCCGCCCTCCAGCACGGAAAAACTCTACGGGCATTTCGCCAAAGGTGTGGCGACCCTGAACGTTATTCCGGGCGTGGGGCACAATTCGATCTCCGACAGCCCGGAGTATCTGAAGCTGATGGAAGACGGGTTGTAGGTCACTCAGTCATTTGCGCGCCAACTTAAAGCGCACGCAATCTTCGTAGAAACTCTGGCGCAGTGCTGCGGGTTTGATCCGCGACGGGCTGTCGTAGGTTTGCTCGGTAATACCCATGGCCGTCATGCGCATCCACGGTTTGCTGAACTTGTAGGTCTGTAATTTCTGGCGAGCGGCGTACAGGGAAACGCCAGCCAGTTTGAGTTCCTGGGCTCTGGCTGCAGTGCCCGCGCCCCAGCTGCACATATACCGGTCATTGGCTTGAAGGTCTTTGGCCTGGGCGGAGACGGCGATGCCAGCCAAGCCTAACGAAATCAGCGTAATCCATACATTGCGCATTTAAAGCCAGCCCTAACCACCTGAAATTAAAGTGATTCTGTCTGTAACTTTCGGGCTTCGGGGCCAGCAAAATGCCTTATTTCAAAGCTTCTCAGTTTCCCGTGACCAGCTTGAGTCCGATAACACCACCCAGGATGACCAGGATGCACAGTATCCGCAGCAGTGTGGTGGCGTCGCCCAGCACCGCCATCCCCAGTATCGCGGTGCCCGCCGCGCCAATTCCGGTCCACACCGCGTAGGCGGTGCCGACGGGCAGGGTTCGCAGCGACAGTGAAAGCAGAAAGACACTGGACAAACCGGTCGCGGCTGCCAGCAGTCCCGGGGTCAATCGGGTAAATCCGTCTGAGCCCTTCATGAAAAACGCGAAGGCAATTTCGAGAATGCCGGCGATGCCAAGCAGTGACCAAGCCATGGTGTTAACTCCTTTGGTTAACCCGCCGAGCGTGACCACCCGGCGAGTTCTATTGATTCAAGGGGATGGTTCAGGCGTTGTTGGCAGCGGCGGGTTTCGCCCGGAACGTCACGCCGAACCGGTTGAAAGCATTCATCAGGCCGATCGCGTACGTCAGGTCTGCCAGTTCCTTATCGCCGAATTCGGCAGACGCAGCGGCATAGTCGGCATCGGGAACGCCGGTTTCCGCCACGCGAGTCACCGTTTCCGCCCAGCTCAGCGCAACGCGTTCGCGGGCACTGAAGACTGAACCGGCATCACGCCATACCGGCACCAACACCAGTTTTTCTACGCTGACGCCGAGCTTGAGCAGGTCCCGGGAATGCATGTCTATACAGAAGGCGCAGCCGTTGATTTGCGACACCCGCAGATAGACCAGGTCAATCAGCTCGTGGGAAAGACCGCTGTTCTGCAGGTAGACATAAACCCCGCCGAAAGCCTTGTAACCTTCAGGTGAAGCCTTGGCGTAGTCGAGACGATTACTCATGATGAGTCCTTGTGTTTGCTGGTTGAGGGACTTCATCGTGTCGTGTCTTGGCCTTGTTGATAAGGTCCATGATCGGCCTTGAGTCATGGGCCATGATTCGGCAATCATGGCCCAGTGATTAACCGGATTCATGGACCTTTGGCCTGGGTCATGAGCTTCATAGAATGATTCCCTCCACACAGTTCAAACCGGGTGAATCATGAAAATCCTCCACGTTACTTGCAGCCCTCGCGGCGAAGCGTCCGAAAGCTATCGGCTGTCGAAAAACATCATTGGCTTTTTGCTGAAGGCCCATCCAGCGGCAACCGTGATCGAGCGGGTGGTCGGTGGTGACGCGCTGTCCCCTATCGACGAGCCTTACGCGATTTCCCAACAGGCGTCCGCCGATGTCACAGAGACAGGCTCTATCGCCCGATCCGAAGCGCTGATCGAGGAACTGCACAGCGCCGATATGCTGGTGATTGGTACGCCGATGCATAACTTCACCGTGCCTTCGACACTCAAGCTCTGGATCGATCACATCGCTCGGGTCCGACGCACGTTCAATGTCGGTGCGCAAGGCAAAACCAGCCTGCTGCAGGACCGCCCGGTGTATGTTGCAGTGTCCTCTGGCGGCAGGTTTTCCGGGATGACCCCGCGGCAACCGGATTTTCTCACGCCGTACCTGACCGCCGTGCTGGGTATGATCGGGCTGCACGACGTGAATTTTTTCTCCGTAGAGGGAACCGCCATGGGCCCGCAGGCCGTCGCCGCCGCCAGGGACAAGGCGGGCCAGGCACTACAAGCGCATTTTTCTGCGCACGACACGGGCGAGGCCAATGACCCTTCAAATCAAAAACTTCTCACCCCTTGATCCGACCTCGCCGGAGCCGATCTACCGGCAAATCTACTGGCGGTTCCGCGGCGCGATCAGTGACGGACTGCTCGCCCCCGGGGACCGGATTCCTGCGGCCCGGGCACTGGCAAAAGAGCTTGGTCTGGCGCGGGGGACCATCGACACCGCGTATTCACTGCTGACGGCGGAGGGCTATCTGCTGTCGCGGGGTCAGGCGGGCACCGTGGTGGCGCCGGGGGTCAGCGGCAGGAAGCCTTCGGCGCGTACGGAACACCCGTTTAATGCGACCGCCAGCGCCTCGATCAGGCACAAGGCAGCGGTCCTGCCCTTTCAAATGGCCTTGCCCGCGCTGGATGCCTTTCCGCGAAAGATCTGGTCGCAGATCGGCGCACGCTGCGTGCGCGCCACGCGCATTCCCGACATGGCCAATCCGTCGGTGTTGGGGCTGGAATCGTTGCGCACGGCGATTGCCACTTACCTGCAAGTCTCACGGGGCATTACCTGCTCGCCCGCGCAAGTGTTCATCACCTCGGGATACCGCAACACACTGGCACTGATCGCTCACACGCTGCTCAAGCCCGGCGACCGTGTGCTCGTGGAAGACCCCGGCTACCTGCCGACCCGCCAGTTGCTGGCGCATCTTCAGATCAAGGTTGCCCCCGTGCCGGTGGATCAGGACGGCATGCAGGTCGCGCAAGGGGTGAGCAGCGCGATGGACGCACGAGCGGCGGTGGTCACACCGGCACATCAAAGTCCCCTGTGCGTGTCGCTGTCACTGCCGCGCCGACTGGAATTGCTTGAGTGGGCCAGCCGGCAGCAGGCCTGGATTATCGAGGACGATTACGACGGCGAATACCGCTACGTCAGCCGTCCCCTGCCCGCGCTGAAAAGCCTGGACCGTGATGGCCGGGTGCTCTACGCCGGCACGTTCAGCAAGGTGCTGTTTCCGGGGATCCGCCTTTCGTACCTGGTGGTGCCGCCAGCGCAGGTCGAACGCTTCGAACACGTCAGCGAGACCTTTCTCGGCGGTTGTCCGGAACTGACCCAAGCCATCGTCGCCACGTTTATGACCGAGGGGCATTTCGCGCGCCATATCCAGCGCATGCGCAAGCTCTACGGCGAACGCCGGGAAGCGACGGCGCGCGGATTGAAGAAAGTCCTGGGGGAACGCATCCGCATCGATCCGCAGCCGGGTGGCATGCATCTGATTCTGCGGCTGATGGAGGCACAGTCCGACCGATTGCTGGTCGAGCGCTTGTTGGCGGCCGGTCTCTACGCTGAAGCGTTGACCGATTGGCGTGTGCATGACGAGACCGATTCCGCGCTGTTGCTCGGGTTTGCCAACATTGATTCGCAAGAGACTGCCGAGCAGTTGGGAAAACGGATTCTGGCGTTGATGTAGGGGCCAGATTCCAGGGCCCTATCGCCGGCAAGCCGGCTCCTACAAAGGTTTTGCGTGCACCGCAAAACCCTTGTAGGAGCCAGCTTGCTGGCGAAGGCGGCCTTGAGAACAACACAAAAAACCAGTCATGGCCCAATCAAGCGGCTGACTCATGGACCTGTCCGCCTTACCCATCTCACCGCATCATCGGCCACCGACCACCACCCGGAATAATCCGATGCCCAGCTCTTCCCCACTCCACAGCATCGCTGTGTTCTGCGGCTCCAACTATGGCTTCAACCCCGACTACGTGGCAGGCGCCCAGGCCCTCGGCCGGGAAATCGCCCGACGCGGCATACGCCTGGTCTATGGCGGTACCGACAAGGGTTTAATGGGCGTGATGGCCGATGCCGTACTCGCCGAGGGCGGTGAAGTGCTCGGCATCATCACGCGCTTGCTGTTCGACCTTGGGCATCTTCATGACCGTCTGACCGAACACGAAGTGACGCCAGACATGCGCAGCCGCAAGACACGCATGAGCGAATCGGCGGATGCGTTCATCGCATTGCCCGGCGGGCTGGGGACGTTTGAGGAGTTGTTTGAAGCGGCAACCCTGACCCAATTGGGTGAACACCACAAAGGCGTCGCTTGCCTGAACATCGGCGGTTTTTTCGACCCGGTGCGCAGCCTGCTCGACCATGCGGTGAACGAAGGCTTCATGAAGACCGAACACAGCCAGATGCTGATGTTCAATACCGACCCGGCGGCACTGCTCGACGCGCTCGAACAGTGGCAAGCGCCCACCGTCACCAAATGGATCGGGTCGGCGGCTTGAAAGGCGTTTCAGTGCTTAGCGATGCACCCGGTTCCGCCCTGCGCGCTTGGCCTGGTAGAGCGCGTCATCGGCGCGGGTCAGGAGGCTGTCCATATTCTCGCCGGGTTGCGCGAACGCCACGCCAAAGGATGCCGTGATCGTATCGAGCACCTTGCCATCAACCCGCGCCTTGATCCGCAACGACTGGATTTTCACCCGCAGCTGCTCAGCAAAAACAGCGGCACTCGCCAGATCGGCGCAGTGTTGCAGAATCACGCAGAACTCTTCACCACCATAACGCGCCGCCGTGGCGTGGGGTGGCAGCGAACTGCGCAACACCTGCCCGACATGCTGCAGCACTCGGTCGCCCAACGGATGACCGTACTGATCATTGAATTGCTTGAAGTGATCGATATCCAGCATGACCAGCGCGACGCCCTGAGACTCATTGCTCAGCGCCTGCTCCAGCAAACGAGTAAACGCGGTGCGATTGAGCAGTTCGGTCAGGCCATCGAGCGTGGCCGCCAATTGTGCACGCTCAAGCTTGCTGCGCAGGCTCTTGATCTCGCTCTGGGCGGAGTGCAGTTGGGTGAGGAACTGTTCCTGCTGACTGTGCATCAGCTGGGTGCTTTGTTGCAGCTCACTCAAAATGCCCGGCAAACGCTCGTTGACGGGCGACTCGAGCATTTCCAGGCAACGTCCCAGACTGCTCTGGAAGTTGAGATTGCCCTCGACACTGCGCGAAACGTCGCGCTGCATGTCGTCCACCAGATTGATCGCCTGTTGCTGCCCGGCGCGAGCCTCTTCCAGCTCGTCGCGAATGATGTAGTCGCGGAAAAGCCGGGTGGCGGATTCCGGCGGGAAGCAATCGAAGTCTTTGACCACCCGGTCCAGGTGACGATTGAGTTCGGGGTCCAGACCTTTGCTGTAGGTGTACCACAGCGCGTAATGCACCGGATTGGGCGGGATGTTGTGACGAACCATCAGCGGAATGGCTTGTTTGAGCAGCGCCGCGGCCTCGCGGGAATCTTCCGGATACAGCGCAAGGGCAGTCGCACGCGTCTCTGATTGGCTCATGACATCACTGTGGTTGTTAATGATTGGCAAATGCAAAACGATGCGAGCATAACCATACGCATGACAAACGGCCATCCCCCTGTGTATTGCCGTGCCATTCGGGTTGATTCAGGTCAGTTTTATGGCCTGCATTTGCCACCGCGACGGCGTGAAAACACGGACCTGTAGGAGCCGGCTTGCTGGCGATAGGGCCTTCATGCCCTGCGGCGTGTCTGAGGACGCCATCGCCAGCAAGCCGGCTCCTACAATGGTTTTGTGGTGTGCAGATGCTTCGGTGTTGCGAACACGGACCTGTAGGAGCCGGCTTGCTGGCGATAGGGCCTTCATGCCCTGCGGTGTGCCTGAGGACGCCATCGCCAGCAAGCCAGCTCCTACAAAAGTTTTGTGGTGTGTTTAGCTGCCTGCATCGCCGTGTGCTTCTTCGAAGAAGTAGTCCTTCCAGCTGGCCGCCTTGTTCTTCAGTACGCCCAGTTCCTGCAGTTTCTCGGCGTAGACCGCCGTGCGCTGCGGCACCACCGTGAAGTTGATCTCTGGATCGTTGACGATTTTCTCAACCAGCGGCAGGGCCAGCTTCGATTGTTCGACGCGGATGTAGGTCTGGGCGGCGGCGGATTTGTCGGCCTTGATGATTTTTTCCGCTTCGGCCAATGCGTCGTAAAACGCCTTGTAGGTTTTCGGGTTTTCGTCGTGGAATTTTTCCGTGGTGTACAGCACATTGAACGTGGCCTGGCCGCCCAGCACGTCGTAGGAACTCAGCACCTTGTGCACATTGGGATTCTGCAATTCCTGATACTGGAACGGCGGGCTGGAGAAGTGCGCGTTGATCTCGGAACCTCCGGCGATCAATGCCGCCGTCGCATCCGGATGGGCCAGGCTGATCGAGATGTCGTCGAATTTCTTGTAGTGGTCATTGCCGAACTGCCTGGCCGTTTCGATCTGCAAGGTGCGCGACTGGAACCCTACTCCGGCCGCAGGCACGGCAATGCGATCCTTCTCGGTGAAGTCCTTCAGGCTCTTCACATTCGGATTGTTGGTCAGCAAATAGTTGGGCATCGAGCCCAGCGAGGCAATCGCCTTGACGTTCTGTTTGCCCTTGGTGCGATCCCAGATCGTCAGCATCGGTGGCACGCCCGCCGACACCACATCCAGCGCGCCGGCCAACAACGCTTCGTTCATCGCCGTGGCACCGGAAATGCTGTTCCAGTCGACCTTGATGTCGAGGCCCTGGGCCTTGCCGTGCTTCTCGATGAGTTGCTGGTCGCGGACCACATCCAGAATCAGGTAACCGATGCCGAATTGCTGGGCGATGCTGATCTTGCCTTCGGCCTGCGCGCCGGGACTGAGTAACGCACTCATCGCCGCCAGGGAGGCTGCCAGGAGGGTCAACGCTGAACGCTTGTAGGGAGTTGCCATGAAATGCTCGCTGTAAGTGGACGAATCAGAAATAAAGCGACGACGAGGACTATTCCTCCACCGCCAGTGTCTTGTTCAACTCCCCGATTTTCTCCAGCCGCGCCCGGACGATGTTGCGGCTGATGTTCAGCAGGCGTCCGGTCTGCAACTGGTTGCCGTGGCAGAACCGGTACGCCGCGCGGAAAATGGTTTCTTCGATATGTTCGTAAAGGTCCGGGATGTTCTGTTCGAACAGCGCGTTGAGGGCGGCTTCCAGGTCCACCGGGCCGGCGACGGCGTGGCTGGTTTGGCTGGCCTGTTCCTGGCGGATGCCGGAGGAACGCATGTCCACCAGGTGCAGATCCGCCGGGGCGACCCGCTGATTGCGGCACACCAGCAACGCGTGGTGAATGGAGTTTTCCAGCTCGCGGATGTTGCCTGGCCAGCTGTGCTCCAGCAGCTTGCGTTCGGCTTCGACGCTCAATGAGGCGCGGTTGTAGCCCAGGCGCTGGCAATGTTCTTCGAGGAAAAACTCGGCCAGCGGCAGGATGTCGCCCGGTCGTTCGCGCAAGGGTGGCAGGCGAATGGTCGCGACGTGCAGACGGTAAAACAGGTCCTCGCGAAAATGCCCGGCGACGACCGCATCCGCGAGGTTGACGTTGGTTGCAGCCACCAGCCTTACGTTGATCGGGATCGGCGTGCGCGAGCCCAGGCGCACCACTTCGCGCTCCTGCAAGACCCGCAGCAGTTTGACCTGCATGTTCAACGGCAGATCACCGATTTCATCAAGAAACAGCGTGCCGCCATTGGCCGCTTCGAACCACCCGGCCTTGTTGGTCGTGGCGCCGGTGAAGGCGCCTTTTTCGTGGCCGAACAGCTCACTTTCCACCAGGGTTTCGGCAAACGCACCGCAGTTCACCGCCACGAAGGGTTCGCGTCCGCGGCGGCTCAAATTGTGGATATGCCGGGCGACCAGTTCCTTGCCGGTGCCGGTCTCGCCAATGATCAATGTGTTGGCTTCACTGGGCGCCAGGCGCTCGATGCGGCTGAGCAATTCCTGGGAGCGCGGGTCCTTGAACACCAGGACGGTGGCTCGCACCGACTTGGTCAATTCGCGAGCGTTTGGATGAGTGATCAGCGACATGGTGCATTCCTGGCAGTAAAAGCGCGTGCTCAATAGTGCATGAAGTTGTTTAGACTAAAAAATTCTTAATTAGTATTTATATATTCCCAAAAACCATATGCAACACAACTGCTGCCAGCCTGCTGCTGGAGCAGCAATTGGCACGCACCGGCCTGCTTGCACATCAACACCCCACGCTCCCCGTCGCGCCCTCCCCTCGCCCTGAAACCCAGTCCCTGCGCGGCCTGCAGCGCGTTTTTCGCGCAGTGGCATGCAATCTGCTCTCTCCCATGTACAGCGCAAAACTTTGTAGGAGCTGGCTTGCTGGCGATGGCGCCCTCAGAAACGTCGCAAGGTTTGAAGGCCCCATCGCCGGCAAGCCGGCTCCTACAAGGATTGTGTTCACAACGCTGGAAAAGAGGTGCGCCGCAATCCCCCTGTAGGAGCCGGCTTGCTGGCGATGGCGTCGGCAAAAACGCCGCCAGGCTTGAAGGCCTCATCGCCGGCAAGCCGGCTCCTACAAGGATTGGGTTCACAACGCTGGAACGTGAGCACACCGCAAAACCCTGTAGGAGCTGGCTTGCCGGCGATGGCGTCCGCAGAAACGCCGCAAGGTTTGAAGGCCCCATCGCCGGCAAGCCGGCTCCTACAAGGATTGGGTTCACAACGCTGGAACGTGAGCACACCGCAAAACCCTGTAGGAGCCGGCTTGCCGGCGATGGCGTCCGCAGAAACGCCGCAAGGTTTGAAGGCCAGATCGCCAGCAAGCCGGCTCCTACAAAGACCGTGTTTCGCCAATAGCCATTTAGGGAGAGTTAAATGAAACGTTTCTGGCGCAACAGCCTGGTCGCCTTGACCGGGTTTCTGCTCAGTGCCACGGCGCTGGCCGGACAGGCACCGGCGTCGGTGAAGATCGCTATCGTCGCGTATACGCAGGGTGGCAAACCGGTATTCGGCGGGATCGCCGGGCGGGTGATCGAGGACGGTTGGCTGGAACAGCAGCTGGCGCAGCGCGGTGTGAAGCTCGACTGGATCGCCCTGCCCCACGCCGGTGCCGGACCGCAGATCAACGAAGGCTTCAGCAACAACAGCATCGACTTTGCCGTGCGCGGCGACCTGCCTTCCGTCATTGCCGGGGCTGGCGGTGTGCCGGGCAAGCTGATCGTGCCCGGTGGCAGCGGCAACAACATCTATCTGGTGGTGCCCGCCGGTTCCAGCGCCAACAGCATCGACGACCTCAAGGGTAAACGCCTGGCCCTGCATCGCGGTCGTCCGTGGGAGTTCGCGTTCAGCAACTTCCTCGCCAGCAAGGGCCTGAAGCTCGACGATTTCAAGATCGCCAACCTCAATCCGCAAGTCGGCGCCGCAGCGGTGTCCGCCGGCAAAGTCGATGCGGCCGTATTGCTCAGCGAAGCCTATGCGCTGGAAGACAAAGGCGTCGGCAAGATCATCTGGTCGACCAAGCAAGGCGCCAACGACTGGCGTCTGGTCTCCGACCTCTGGGGCACCGACAGTTTTGTCGCGCAGCACCCGGACATTACTCAACTGCTGGCGACCGCCTGGATCAAAGCCGCCTGGTGGATCTCCCAGGAAAAAAACCAGGACGCCTACTACGAACTCTCCTCCCGCGCCGGCACCGCTGAAAGCGTGCTGCGCCGCGACGACCAGAACGATCCCGTGGTCTGGAAAGACCGCTGGGCGCCGAAAAGCGACCAGCAACTCAAGGCCCACTATCAGGCACTCACCGCCTATGCGCTGGCCAACCACCTGATTCGCGACACCTACGACATCACCCCTTCGCTGGCCACCGGTTTCACCAACCAGGCGCTGATCGATCTGAAACTCACCGACTACTGGCCGGCCCTGCGCGGCCAGGTCAGCAACAATCCATGAATAGGGAAATCCAGATGAAACTGCCGCAACAATTCGTTTTCGGTCTGAGCGTCCTGGCGCTGTCCATGAGTGCCATGGCCGCCGGTGCCCACGCCCCCAAACCCGACCCGCAACAAGGCGATGGCCGCGTCTCGGCGTTCTACACCTGGCAAGAGGTGATCCCGGCCACGCCAGGCAAACTGCTGCGCAGCGAGCCGCTGGAAAAAACCCTGAGCCTGCCCAACGCCGCCAGTGCGCAGCGGATTCTCTACACCTCCACCGACGGCATCGACAACAAGTCGCCGATCGTGGTCTCCGGCACGTTGTTCCTGCCCAAAGGCAAGGCGCCCGCCGGTGGTTGGCCGGTTGCCAGCTGGGGGCATGGCACGGTCGGTGTGGCCGATGTGTGCGCGCCGTCCTGGCAAGGTCGCTCCTACCGTGACGTGCAATACCTCAGCCGCTGGCTGGATGAAGGTTATGCCATCGTCGCCACCGACTATCAGGGCCTCGGCGTCCCCGGCGGTCACCCGCTGCTGAACAATCGCATGGCCGCCTACGGCATTCTCGACGCGGCAAAAGCCGTGGTTGCGGGCGTTCCGGGGCTGGCCAACAAAGTGCTGATCGTCGGTCAGTCCCAGGGTGGCGCGGGCGCCTTCGCCTCGGCGGCCTATGCCCCGACCTACGCGCCGGACCTCGGCGTCAAAGGCAGCATCGGCACCGGCGTGATCTATACCGTCGGCGCGAAAAACGTTGGCGAACAGGACGTCAACAAAGTCGATGCATCCCTCGCCTACGGCTTCTACACCCTGCTCGCGGCCCAGCAATACGACCCAAGCATCAACCCCAAGGATTTCTATACCGACAAGGCCCTGCCGCTGTTCGAACAGGCGCGTACCAGTTGCCTGGCAGCGCTGGTCAGCGATGTGGTCGGCGTCGGCCTGACCCCGGCCAATGCCAAGAAAGACTACAAGGGCGACCAGCTCGCGGCGTGGCAAAAACAGGTCTCCTACCCGACGCTGAAGCTGGCCCAGCCGATCTTCATCGGCACCGGCGCCGAAGACAAAACCCCGGCCGCCTCGACGCAAGTCGCGCTGATGCAGGACGCCTGCAAGACCGGCTCGGTGGTTGAAGGCCACCTCTACAAAGGGCTGGGCCACAGCGAAACGGTCAACGCCTCGCTCAAGGACTCGGTGCCGTTCGCGCACAAGGTCATCAACGACCAGCCCATCACCCCGATCTGCAGCCCCAGCGTGCAGTAAGACGGAGCCTTCGACATGAGTATTGAATTCTTCACCCGCCTGCCCCTGCATGGCGAAACCCAATTCCTCCCCGGCGACCCGCGCAACCGTGGCGACTGGCACCGTGGCGGCCCGAGCACCGGCGCCGTCTCGGGGTTCAGCGTCGGCGATCACTTCACCTACATCGACTACCTCGGGCAGATCGCCAAGGCTGCCGAGATCAACGGTTTCGGCGGTGCGCTGATGGTCAACGCGCCCTCCGGCGAGGAACCGTGGACGGTCTGCTCGCTGCTGGCCCGGGAAACCCGCACGCTGAAATTCGTCACCGCGTTCCAGCCCTACCACTACACGCCGTGGGTGGCGGTGCAGCAGGCCGCGACCTATCAACGGGCGACCGGCAACCGGCTGGTGTGGAACATCATCAATGGCGGTTCGGATGCGATTCAGCGTCAGGTCGGCGATTTCAGTGATCACGATGAACGTTATGAGCGCGCCATCGAGTTCATGGACGTGGTCAAGGGTTACTGGCACAACGAGAATTTCCACTACGAGGGCAAATTCTACAAGGCCGAGGGTGGTGGCCTGCGCGGGCCGTTGAAGAAAGCCGAACTGCCGCTGATCTGCACCGCCGGCTCGTCGATTCCCGCCCGGGAATTTGCCGCCAAACACGCTGATTTCTACCTGATGCGCGCCGAGCACCCGAACGAGATTGCCGCGCTGATCGCCGACATTCGCGAGCGCGCGCTGAAGTACGGGCGCAGCGACATTCGCTTCGGTTTGTCGATTGACGTCATCACCCGCGAGACCGAGGAACTGGCCCGCACCGAAGCCAGGCGCTTCTTCGATGAAGGCATCGCCAGGGGCGCGGTCAAGGCCGTGGCTGCGCATGCCGGGCTGCGCACCGCGCGCAAACTCAGCTATGAAAACGAGTTCGCGCAGAAGACGGAAACCCAGAGTTTCGATGACTTTTTCATCCACCCGAATGTGTGGACCGGCTTCGGCTACATCGGCATTCCGCCGGGCTGCGCGTTGGTGGGCAGCTACGAAAATGTCGTGGCGCGGATTCGCGAGTACAACGCTATCGGCATCGACCTGTTCTTCCTCGCCGGTTACCCGCATCTGGAAGAAGCCTATCGCCTGGGCGAGCACATCCTGCCGCACTTTCGCGGCGAACGCGCCGAACTGAGCCGCCCGCTGCCGGCGCCGCTGGAACTGCGTTCCGCCAACGGCCCGGCCGGAGCCTGATGCCATGAGCGAGGATCATTCATTGTTCAGTCGCCGGGATTTTCTCGGTCACAGCGCACTGCTCGGCGGCGGTTTGCTGCTCTGTGGCGGCCTGCTCGCCGGGTGTGGCCCGAGCGGCGAAAAAACGGCGGCGGCGATTGCCACTGCCGACGATCAGCCGCGTTATGGCGGACGCCTGCGCCTGGGGATTCTCGACGGCAACCAGAGCGGCAACCTCGATGCGCACAAACCCATCGGCAGCGGCATCGTTCGCGGCTTTGCGCTGTACAGCAAGCTGTGGGAATGGGATGAGCAGATGCAGCCGCGCCTGGCCCTCGCCGAGTTCGCCGAGCCGAATGCCGACGCCAGCAGCTGGACATTGCGCCTGCGCCCCGGGCTGGAATTCCACCATGGCAAGACCATCGATGCCGATGACCTGATCTTCTCGATCCGCCGCCTCACCGACCCGCAACTGGCCTCGCCCTATGCCGCGCTGTTGCACTGGGTGGACCGCGACAATCTGGTCAAGCTTGACTCGCGCACCGTGCGCCTGAACTTCCGTGAAGGCCGCAGCTATATGCCGCTGGCGGAAACCTGGGTCAACTTCGGTGGCATCGTGCCGGTGGACTATCACCCGGTGAGCAATCCCGTGGGCGCGGGCCCCTACAAACTGAAAAGCTTCACCCCCGGCCAGCGCTCGCTGTTCACCCGCTTCGAGAACTACTACAAGGACGGCAAACCCTACGCTGACGAACTGGAAATCATCGACTTCAAGGATCAGGTTTCGCGCTTGGCGGCCCTGCGTTCCGGGCAGATCGACATGGCCAACGTGATGCCCACCGAACAGCTGGAAGTGCTGCAGCACGACCCTCGGCTCAAGGTGCTGAAATCGGTGACCGGCAACTGGTTGTCGTTCGACATGAACCTCGACAAGCCACCGTTCAACGATCCACGGGTGCGCGAGGCCTTTCGCCTGCTGGCGGATCGCGAAGAACTGGTGCGCCGGGCGCTCAACGGTCAGGGCCGCGTGGCCAACGACCTGTATGCGCCGAGCGATCCGACCTTCAACCACACGCTCGGGCCGCGTCCCCACGATCCGCAGCGTGCGGCGCAATTGCTCAAGGAGGCGGGCTACGAAAACCTTGAACTGGAACTGGTGACCACGCCGGGGCCGGGGCTGACGTCGGCGCTGGTGCTGGCCGAACAGGCCAAGCGCATTGGCGTCACGCTCAAGGTCAAGCAAGTGGACCTGGCCACGTTCCAGGGACCGCTGCGCACCGACTGGACCTTGAGCACCGGCGGCAGCATCGGCGCGCCGTTCCTGGCCAGTGCGATCCACACCGACGCGCCGTTTGCCGTGGCCAACAAGACGCACTTCAAGGATGCACAGTTCAGCGAGCTGTTTCTGGCAGCCATGGCCCAGCCCGATCTGGAGAAACGCAAAGCGTTGGTGCATCAGGTTCAACAGATCCAGTACGAACGCGGCGGCATGCTGATCTGGGGCTACGCCGACCTGCTCGACAGCGTGGCCAACCGCGTAGGCGGCGCGGCGGCGGAAGAGTCGCTGTTCAGCACCTGGCGGTTTGAAAAGCTCTGGTTGAAAGACACCGCCTGATCCGCACCAGCGCTGGCGATTGACACGAAACGGCCTGCCTGACACCCCGGCGAATCATGCGGCGTGGTCCACCTGATGCCACACGGACCTGTAGGAGCCAGCTTGCTGGCGATAGCGTCATAACGGCCGCCATCGCCAGCAAGCTGGCTCCTACAGAGTCGGTGGAGTGTCAGTCGAATTGTGTTTAGGCAATTCCATAAATTTATCTATCGAGGCACATTTTCATGCCCTCTATCGGCTCCGTTCGTCCCGCTTCTGGCCACGCCCTGGCGTTGGTCATGGTTTCTACCCTGTCGATGCCGACCTTCGCCGCCGACACCCAACTGCAAACCGTCACCGTCCAGGCGAGTGCCAGCGAGTCCGACGATGACGCGCTGCCCACCCGGCCACCCACATCCGTCTACGGCGGCATCGAAACCAAGGTGCTCGACACACCGCGCTCCATCACCCAGATCAACGCCGAGCAACTGGCCAACGACTCGATCCGCAGCGCCGATGACCTGGTGAAATACGCCCCCGGCATTACTCGCGGCGGCGGCCAGAACGCCGGCCTCGCCCCGCAGTTCCGCGCCCAGGGTTCCGAAGTGTTCCAGGACGGGCAACGCGCATACGGCGTGCGCCACCCGGCCAACTTCAACGCCTACGAAGGCGCCGACATCGTCGCCGGCCCGTCCTCGGTGACCTACGGTTCGGTGTCGGGCAGTGGCGGCTACGTCAATTACCTGAGCAAGAAGCCCAATTTCAACGAATTCAAAACCAAACTCAGCGGCGAACTGGGCGCCTGGGTGCCGGACGGTGAATCCCGCGATTCCAGTAAATTCAGCATCGACAACACCGGGCCGCTGACTGACAACCTCGCCTATCGCTTGAGCATCACCAAGCAGCGCCAGGAAGACTTCTACGACAACGTCGACAACAACTTCGACGCGTTCTACGGCGCCCTCGCCTGGCGCAACGACACGGTGCGGGTCGACTGGAACGCCAGCTACGACAATTACTACGACTACAACATCACCCACGGCTGGAACCGCGCCAACCAGGAACTGGTGGACAGCGGCAAGTATTACGCCGGACGCGCCACGCCGATCATCCAGAACGGCAACACCCTGTGGTCGCCGGTGCTGGCCTCCGGCGCGGCCGATGCGCCGACCCTCGGCTGGGTCAAACGCCAGCGCAACGCACAGGGTCAATACAGCGTGGTCAACGGCAGCTTCCAGACGGCCTCGCCCAACACCCAAAGCAACCCCGGCAGTTTGCGCGGCTGGGTGTATGACCCGACGTTGACGGGCAATGGCCTGACCAGCCTGTCGTCACAAACCGGTCAGCGCGACGAGGATGAAAACAGCTCGCGGCGCTTCACCACACAGCTGCGGGTCGAAGCCGACCTGACACCGACCATCACCCTGGCCAACAGCACCTTCTACCAGCGCTCCAAAGACATGACCGATGCGGTCGGTTCTTTCCAGGTGCAGTCCAAGGACAACCTGTTCGATAACCGCTTCGAATTCCGCTCGCGCAACGAAGTGCAGCTCGGCGGCTTGACCCTGCGCGATGACAGCAACACCGGGGTGATCTACCGCCGCGAGTTCAACCAGTCGATCGCCGCCAACAACAATTTCGGCTCGACCATCAACGCCTATGACTTGACCCAGGACCCGTCGGGCAAGAATCCCGGCACTTTGCTGGGCCTGACCGGCTCCAACCCCGCCGGCGGCAATGGCGCGTGGATCGGCCAGCCCGGTGTGGCGCAATTCTCCAACTACTACGGCTGGCTGAATCTGCCGGCGATGTACCCGGCGGGCCACGGTTTATACGCCGAGTCGGTGGCGCCCTACACCGCCGAAAGCACCTGGACCACCAAGACCCTGTTCAGCCAGCACAACCTGCGATTCGGTGACAGCGTCGGTCTGAACATTGGCGCCAGCCGCAGCTGGATCGACGCTGAAATCGAGAACCCGTTCGTGCTGGCCGGCGGCAATCCGCGCAAGGACAGCGACAATTATCGGCTGTTCGCGTTTCAGGTCAGCCCGTACGTCAAACCGACCGAAAACAGCACGCTGTATTACACCTTCGATCGCTCATTGGCGGTCAATACCGGGTTCTTCTCCAACGGCCTCGGCTGGGGCAGCGGCGCCGGTGCCAATCAGCTCAACCCGCTGGCCTTCCAGAGCCTCAGCGTGTTGCACGAAGTCGGGCTGAAAGTCGAAGCGGTGCCCAACGAACTGTTCATGACCCTGGCCGCGTTCAAGCAGGCGCGGGATCAATCGCCCGACAGCAATAACAACATTGCCCGACTGGTGATCAAGGGCGTGGAATCGACCCTTCGCTACCAGCCGGACAATCACCTGCGCAGCGGCCTCAACCTGTCAAAACTCAGCGCCTACAACGAGTTTGCCTCACAGGCCGGTTTCGCCTCGGCCGGGTTTGTGCCCGACAACGGCACGGTGTTCGGCGACAACAACAGCCTCAATCAGCGGCCGTCCGGGCGCTTCGACGCGGTGCAGATTCCCGAGTACACCGCCAGCGGTTATGTCGACTACCGCTTCGACTCGGGTTTCGGCGCCGAGCTGTCCGGCTGGTGGACCAGCAGCTGGTATTTGAACCTGAGCAAGACCGTGAAAATCCCCGACGAGTACAACCTCGACCTCGCGGTGTATTACCGCCAGCCGCAATGGAGCACCACGTTGCGGGTGCTCAACCTGACCAACGAGCTGAACTTCGTCAGTGGCCTGGCCGGTTCGACCAACACCTTTTTGCAACCCATGCCTGGCCGTACGTTGCTGGCCCAGGTGGATTACCAGTTTTAACGCAGCGGCACCTATCGCTATCAGGAGTGTTCCATGTCCATTGAATTTGTCGGCATGATTTTCCCCCGCCAGTGGTCCGAGACCCGTGGCATTCGCAGCGCGGATTTCGATCTGGACTTTATCCGCCACCACGCCCGCGCCCATGAACACGCAGGCTTCGACCGGGTGCTGATCGCCAGCGGCCCGGGCAGCGCGGACAGTTTGCAGATTGCGGCCTACGCGGCGGCGCACACCGAGCGCCTGGGTTTCATGATCGCCCATCGTCCGGCATTGAACGCCCCCACCGCCGCTGCCCGAGCCTTCGCGACGCTCGATCACACCACCGGCGGCGGGCGGATTCGCCTGCATGCGATTACCGGCATCACCGCCGAACCCCAGGAAGGCGACTTCCTGCTGGACAAGACCGAACGCTACAAGCGCACCGATGAATACCTGGAGATCGTCCGACGCACCTGGACGGCTGAAGAACCGTTCGACTTCGAAGGGCAGTATTTCAACATCAAGGGCGCCTTCTCGCCGGTCAAGCCATTGCAGCAGCCGCACATTCCGATTTCCTTTGGCGGGTCGTCGGACATTGCCTATCAGATCGCGGTGAAACACGCGGACCTATATGCGCTGTGGGGCGAACCGCTGAGCGGCGTCGCCGAACAGATCGGCAAACTGCGCGCGGCGGCAAGTGCGGCGGGCGTGGAAGCGCCACGGGTGAGCCTGTCCGTGCGCTTGATTCTGGGGGCGACTGAAGAATTGGCGTGGCAGCGGGCGGAGCAGATTCTGGAACAGATCAAGGCCAATCCACAGTTCGCCGCCGGCAGCCCCTGGCAAAAACGCATCAAGGGCACCGGCTCCGAACGCTTGCTCGCCGCTGCGGCACAAGGTGATCGTCACGACCGCGCCCTGTGGATGCCCACCGCCACCGCCGTCGGCGCCTACGGCGACACCACCGCCCTGGTCGGCACCCCGGAAACCGTGGCCCAGGCGTTGCTCGACTACGTCGACCTGGGTGTGACCACCTTCCTCAATCGTGGTTATGACCCGTTGTACGACACCGTCGATTACGGCCGCTGGATCATCCCGGCGGTGCGCGAGGAAGCACGGCGGCGCAAGGCGCGGGTGGCGTAACGTTCACCATCGAATCGTCGGAACGCCGCCCGCAGCAAGCCGGCTCCTACAGTTTGAAATGCGATCCCCTGTAGGAGCCGGCTTGCTGGCGATGGCGGCGTAACATTCTCGACCTATTATCCCGCCTACAGCCATTTTGCATCCCACAACGGATAATCGTGTACGCGTCTAACGAGGCCTGCACGTATGGGGTTGGCAATGACATAACGCGCCACCGCCAACAAATCCTCCTCCCGACGAATCGCCCGATCGTGAAAGCCTCTTTGCCAAAGCGCCCCCCTGCGTTGCAGACGTGCATTCACCGCCCTGGCACTGCGCGATTTGGTCGCCAGCATCAACGCCGGCAATGTGCTGTTCTTCAATTCGACCAGCCAATGGAAATGGTCGGGCATCACCACCCATGCCAGTGAGTCAGCCCATTCCTCGGTCTGTGCCTGGCGAAACTGTTCCACCACCAAGCGTCCCGCACGCCAATTGGCAAAGACGGGATCACGATTATGAGTGACGGCAGTGAGCAGGTAGATTTGACCGGATTCGGAATAGCGCCCGGCGCGCAGATGGTTGGCGTGGGGAAGATCGGGCATTCCATTGCCCTCCTGTGTTTTTGGGAGAAACACAAGGCTAGTGCGCAGGAGGGAGGCCGTTGCCAGAATTCGGTTCCGGATGTGTCTGGACGATCGCCATCGCCAGCAAGCCGGCTCCTACAGGTTTGTGTCGCGCCACATTTCTGCGTACACACACATACTCTGTAGGAGCCGGCTTGCTGGCGATGGCGATGGTAGCTGCCTACAAAGATCCACCGCCCAACGTCGGCGAATTCTCCAGCAACGTACGCGTATACGCCGCCTGCGGCTGATCCAGCACATCGTCAACCGCCCCCTGCTCCACCACCCTTCCCAGCTTCAGCACCAACACCCGGTCGGCAATCGCGCGAACCACGCCGAGGTCGTGGGTGACGAACAACAAGGTCAGCCCTTCGATTTGCAATTGCCGCAACAGCGCCAGGATCGAAGCCTGCACCGACACGTCCAGCGCCGAGGTAATTTCATCGCAGATCAGCAGTTTCGGCTCACACACCAGCGCCCGGGCAATGGCCACGCGCTGGCGCTCGCCGCCGGACAGGCTGTGCGGATACAGATCGGCCACCGACGCCGGCAGCGACACCCGCTTGAGCACCGCATCCACGCGCTGGCGCGCAACGTTGCCCTTGATGCCGAAGAAGTGTTCCAGCGGCGCACTCAGGGTCTGGTAAACGGTTTGTCGCGGGTTCAGTGCCCGGTACGGGTTCTGAAAAATGTACTGAATCTGGTGCCGTTGCCGCTCGTCACGTCGGCGGGCCGACAAGCTCAGCGGCACACCCGCATAGTGCAAGTCGCCCTCGGCGTTTTCCCCGAGCCCGGCGATGGCCCGGGCCAGGCTGGTCTTGCCGGAACCGGATTCGCCCACCAGCGCCAGGCATTCCCCGGCGGCCACTCGCAGAGAAACGTCGAACAACACCTGTCGATCGTAGGCCACGTTCAAGTCTTTGATCTCCAGCAGCGGCGCCCGCTCCACCGGCACATCGACAGCCGACACCGGCGCCTGGGCAACTAGCTGCAAGGCCTGAAGATGCGGATCGAGACACGCCACTCGCTGCGCTGAAGACAGGTCGTGCAAGGCCGGCTCAGCCTGCGAGCACTCGGCGGTGCGACGCGAACACCGAGGCGCGAAAGCACAGCCGTGCGGTCGCTGCCCCGGTGCCGGGGCATGCCCCGGGATCGCCTGCAAATCGCGACGTTGCGCCACATCGGGAATCGCCGCCAGCAGGCCTCGGGTGTACGGATGAGCCGGCCGCGTGAACAACGCTTCACGGTCGGCGACTTCGACGATGCGCCCGGCATACATCACCATCACCCGGTCGACCAGGTCCTTGATCACCGCAAGGTCGTGGGACACATACACCGCCGCCACGCCGAGGCTTTTGCACAAGCGGCGCAAGGTCGCGAGGATGTGCGCCTGAGTAGTGACGTCCAGCGCCGTGGTCGGTTCATCGAGGACGATCAACTGCGGACGCAGGACAAACGCCAGCGCCAGCATCACCCGTTGCTGCTGCCCACCGGAGAGCTGATGGGGGAAGCGCCGCAAAAACGCCGCGTCGTCCGGCAGACCGACATCACGCAAGGTATCGACGATGCGCTGCTGTTGCGCCGCACGATCCAGTTCAATCTGATGCGCACCGAGGGTTTCGCGCAGCAGACTGCCGATGCGCAGCGCCGGATTCAGCGCCGTCGCCGGGTCCTGCGCGACGTAGCCGATTAGGCTGCCACGGGCCCGGCGCAACGCTTCGCCCTCCAAGGTCAGCAGCGAATGACCGGACACCTCGACCTGCCCGCCGACAATCCGCGCCCCGCGCCGGGCATGGGCGAGCAACGCGGTGGCCAGGGTCGTCTTGCCGGAGCCGGATTCGCCGACCAACCCCAGAATCTCGCCTGCCTCAAGGCTGAACGAAACCCCGGACAGCACGTCAATCTGTCCCGCCAACTCGACCCGCAAATCCCGCACCTGCAACACCCCGGCAGTGCTCACCGACGGGCGGGACTCGATCCCGGCAATCGCATTCATGGCTGTTTTTCTCCGATCCGTGAACTGCTGCGGCCGATGCCTTCAGCGAGGATATTGGTGCCATAGGCGAAGATGCCGATCAGGATCGCCGGGGCCAGCACCGCCCACGGCTGCACCAGTAAACCGGCCTGGTTTTCATTGATCATCAGCCCCCAGTCGGCGGTCGGCGGCGCCACGCCGTAGCCGAGAAAACTCAGGCCCGAGAGCATGCCGACGCCCCAGGTCAGCATGTTGCCGAAATGCACCAGCAGCGGCGTGAGGATGTTCGGCAGGATCTCCCTGAACAGAATCCGCCGCCGCGAGTAGCCCATCATCTGCGCGGCCTCGACGAACTCCTGCCCCGCCACCGCCACCGCACTGCCACGGGCCAGGCGGATCACACCGGGCGTGAAGGCGATGGCCACGGTCAACACGATCAGCCACGGCGCACGACCGAGCATGGAGACGATCAACAACACCAGAATCAGGTCGGGAAAGGCCAGCGACACGTCCGCCAGCCAGGTAATCAATTGGTCGAGCCGACGCCGGGAAAAACCCGCCAGCAACCCCAGGGTGCTACCGGTCAACAGCGCAATCGAGGCCGCCGCCACCGACATCCACAACACCGAGAGGCCGCCACTGAGCAAGCGCGACACCACGTCGTGCCCGAGAAAGTCATAGCCCAGTAATGCCGCGCCAACCGGTGCGCCGTACACCGAACCAAGCATTTCCGTCGGGCTGTGCGGCGCCAGCCACGGGCCAGACAACGCCAGTGTCACCACCAGCGCAGTGATCAGCGCGCCCTTGCGGGTTTGCGGTTCTGCCAGCCATACCTGCCAGCGCGAACGTCGGGAGTCAGTCATGTTTTACCTCTCAAGGCGCCTTGGATGGGGAACGTCGCCACCACGGCTGAATGCCCCGGCGGTTACGCTGAATCATGGTCACGCGGCGGGCGGTGCGCAGTTTTGGCGTAAGCAGCACGGTCAGCAGATCGGCGAGCAGGTTGATCAACACCACGCCGAGGGTGATCACCAGCACGATGGCCTGGACCATCGGCAAGTCGCGCATCTGGATCGCCGAATTCAACGAGGTGCCGATGCCGGGGTAACTGAAAATCACCTCGGCCAACAGCGCGCCGCCAATCAGCGTTCTCAGCGTCAACGCCACGCCTTGAATCGCCGGGATCAGTGCGTTGGGCAACGTGTGGCGCCAGACAATGCGCCACTCGGGAATGCCGCGCAGGCGCGCAGCGATTACGTAGTCGGACTCCAACGCCTCGATCATCGATACCCGCACCATGCGCGCCAGGTACGGCAATGCCGACAGGCTCAGGGCCAACACCGGCAACACCAGGAACTGCAATTGGCGCAGCAACGACGTGTCCGGATCGAGGATCGACACCGCCGGCAACAGGTCCATGTGCGGCATGGAAAACAGCAGCACCAGACCGATGGCCAACAGAAATCCCGGCGTGGCTTTAAGGAAGATCAGCAGCGACAGGCTCCAGCGATCCAGCCGACTGTCACGGCGCAACGCCAGGGAAACGCCGAGCAACAACGCCGCCGGCACCACCACCGCAATGACCCCGGCGAGCAACGCCAGGGTGTAGCCGAAACGGCCGAACAGAATGCTGCCGACCGGCGCGTTGGAGTCGAGCGACACACCGAGTTCGCCGCTCAGGGCATGCCCGAGCCAGCGCAGGTACTGTTCGAGAATCGGCCGGTCCAGACCCAACTGGCGTTGCAAGGTGAGGATGCTTTCCAGCGGCGCGTCGGGGCCGAGAATCACCCGGGCCGGGTCCGAGGGCAGCGCCTGCGTGGCGATGAATACCACCAGGCTGATGACCCACGCCGTCAGCAATCCGTAAGCCAGGCGCCCGATAAACCACGACAGCCAGGCTGGCGTGCGGGGTGCTTTGCAAGAAGGCTCAGGCATGGTTCACCCACAATTCATCAAAACGCCAAGAAGCAAATGTGGTCTGTTCAGGATGCAAACCGCCGACCCGCACCGATGCTGCGTCCAGCACATCGTTGAAGCCCCAGATCAACAAGCCACCGCGTTCGTGTTGAATGCCTTGCGCTTCGTGCACCAGCACTTTGCGTTGCTCAAGGTCGGGTTGCGCCAGCGCCTGGCGGTACAGCGCGCTGAAGCGTTCATCGTGGAAGTTGCTGCGGTTGTAGATGGCCTGTGGCGCATCGTTGTGCAGCGCCGACGCGAGAAAGCCCCGGGCCGGTGTGGAGCCCGGCGACAGCAGCCAGTTTTCCCGTTGCGGACCGTTGAACACCGAGCCATCGACCTGGGTGACCTTGATCTCGACCCCGGCCTTTTTCGCCTGTTGCGCAAACACCAGCGCCGCGTTGACACCCGGCCCCGGCGTGGTGGTCAGCTCCACCCGCAGGTCGGTCTGCCCGGCCTGGCGCAACAGCGAACGCGCCTGTTCCAGGTCGTAGGGACGCTGGGCAATGCTGTGGTTGTAGGTGGGGTCGTGGGGCGAATACAGGTCGTTGGCGATGCGCCCGAAACCGTTGAGGCCACGGTCCACCAACTCGCGACGGTCGGCCAACAAGCGGAACGCCTGGCGCACCCGCTGATCCTGAAACGGTTGCTTCGCCACATTCAGATTGAACCCGGTGAACGAGGTGCTCGGCGAGGCGTACAACCTCAGCCGTGAGTCGGCCTTGAGCAGTGCGCTGTGTTCGGCTTGCACGCCGCTGGCCACGTCAATCTGCCCGGCGCGCAGGGCGGCGGCGCGGGACACCTGGTCCTTGAACTCGATGATCTCCAGTTCATCGGCATAGGGTTGGCCGGGTTTGTAGTAATTCTCGAAGCGCTGATAAAGCGAGCGCTGGCCGGGAATGAAACTCTTGAGCTTGTAAGGGCCGGCGCCGACCGGGTTGCTGACGGGGTCATAATCGGTGGGGACGATGCCGCCGAAACTGATCAGGGTTTCATCCAGCGGGTAAAAGCTCTGGCCTTCCTTGAAGCGGATTTCGATGGTGCGCGCATCCAGTTTGCGCAAAGCATTGCGGTCGATCGCGCCCACCAGACCGGCAAATGGCGACGCCAGTTTCGGATCGGTCAGGCGCAGGATCGAGAACAGCATGTCATCGGCGCCGATGCTCTTGCCGTGATGGAACTCCAGGCCCGGTTTGATGCGAATGGTCCAGGCGCTGGCGTCGGCGTTCGGCTCGGCAAACTCGGCCAGGGCCAGGCGCGTGCTGACGTCGGTGTTCCATTCCCAGAACTTGCTGTACAGCGCCCAGCCGCGAATGATCCCGCCGCCCACCGGTTTGTGCGCGTCGAGGTTGCCCGACTGATCGCCATCGATGATGCCGACCCGCAAGCGACCGCCGCGCACCGGGGTGCTGGACAACACGGCCGCGCCGCTGACCTGCGCCCCGCTGTCGCATCCGCTGAGCAGGCTGCTGCCGAGCAACAGGCCGCCACTGACCGCCAGGCCATTGCCGAGAAACCGGCGACGGGAAAATTCGTTCATCGCTGTCTCCTCAGACTCGCTCGGTCACTGCTACACGCCGTGGTGCCGGTGTGCTGGCACCCAGTTTTGGCACGTCGAAACCGTGATCCAGATCGAGCAACGGGAACAGCAGGTCGGCCACCCGGTGCGCTTCATCGATCAGCGGGAAACCGGACAGAATGAATGCCGATGTGCCCTGCGCTTCGTATTCGCGAATACGCTCGGCGACCTGCTCGGCGCTGCCCACCAGGTAAGTGCCGGCTGCCGGGCCGAGGATGTTGAAGCCGAACAGGCTCGGGCCGAGCCAGACGTTCGGGTAGACCTCCAGGTCCCGGGCCTTGGGCAAACGGCCGGCGCGAATGGCCTCGACGTTGCGCTGGATCTGCGGATCGTCGCTGTGGAAGGTCTCCAGGGTTTCACCGGGCGGCAATTGACGTTCGATGGCCGTGCGCGCGGTTTGCAGCGAGGTACGTTGCAAGAGTTTCTCGGCATGGGCCCAGGCCTCTTCCTCGGTTTCGCGAACGATGATTTGCAGGCGCGTGCCGAAGGTCAGTTCACGGCCGATTTTTGCGGCTTCTGCTGCGACCTTGCGGAATTTCTCGCCGAGTTTCGGCGGGGTGTTGGCGAAGCTCAGGTACACGTCGAGCAGTTGCACCGAGTGCGCGACACCCGGCCCCGACGTGCCCGCGCCCCACAGTGGAATGCCAGGCTTTTGCTTCGGCGGATGCCAGCCACCCAACGGATGACTCGCGGCAGCCGGTGAACGGGGGGCGAGCTTGACGTACTGGCCGTCGAACCCCGAGGTGTCCCCGGCGTAGAAGCTCTGGAACGCACGCCAGTATTCGAGGCTGAAGTCATAACGTTCGTCGTGGGGGTAATGCACGCCGAGGGTGGCCAGGCCGGCGTCATTGCCGTTGACCACGTTGAACAGCAGGCGGCCGTTGGAGAATTGATCGAAGGTCAGCGCCCACTTGGCCAACACGGCTGGCGACAGTTCGCCGGGGTGTTGCGCGACCAGGAAGCGCAGGCGTTTCGTGGCATCAATCAGCGCGGCCGAGACAGCGAGGCTTTCGTTGGGGCTGGAGCCCAGCAGCGAACCGTAGTAACCGAGACGGTCGCTGGCCACGGCAAGTTGTTTCAGATGTTCGAAATCGGTTGTCCAGCGGCCTTCGGGTTCCCACGGATAAGGCCCGTCGGGGGTGGTGAGGTACCAGAGAATTTTTACAGCCATGGGTGTGTTCCTTGTAGGGGCAATGCACCTCTGTAGGAGCCGGCTTGCTGGCGATGAGGCCCTTGAGCTTTGCGCCGATGTTTCGGGCGCCATCGCCGGCAAGCCGGCTCCTACAGGGGTTCTGTGTTTTGTCCAGGCCAATCGGTGTACGCCGAACTTTGTAGGAGCCGGCTTGCTGGCGATGGGGCCCTTGAACCTTGCGTCGATCTTTCGGGCGCTATCGCCAGCAAGCCGGCTCCTACCTGTCTCTT
>NZ_JAGYFZ010000061.1:0-36928 GCF_019946675.1 Pseudomonas sp. BF-B-15 | reverse complement strand
CCACCGAGGTGATGCCATCGCCAGCAAGCCGGCTCCTACAGGGTCAGATTTACCAAGGAACAGGCGCACAGGATCAGGTTTGTCGTGAAACAGGCATAAAAAAACGCCCCGCTCTCAATGAGAACGGGGCGTTTTTTATGCGCGACGATCAAGCGAAGCTTGGTGTCTCGCTGCTTTCTTCAACCAGTTCCAGCGCGATGTTGTTCTGCGCGTTGATCTTGCGATACAGCGCAGCATCGGTTTCCAGAACCTTTTCCCGGGCCGGGAAGATTTCCGCCAGTTTGGCTGCCCACTCGCCGGACGCTTGGGCCGGGAAGCATTTTTCGATCAGTTCCAGCATGATCGAAACGGTCACCGACGCGCCTGGCGAAGCGCCCAGCAGGGCAGCAAGGGAACCGTCCTTGGCCGCGACCAGTTCGGTACCGAACTGCAGAACGCCGCCCTTTTTCGGGTCTTTCTTGATGATCTGCACCCGTTGGCCGGCCACTTCCAGGCGCCAGTCTTCGGCTTTCGCTTCAGGGTAGAAGCGACGCAGGGAATCCAGACGCTGCTCCATCGACTGCATCACTTCGCTGACCAGGTACTTGGTCAGGTCCATGTTGTTTTTCGCCACGGCCAGCATCGGGCCGATGTTGCCGGCGCGAACCGACATCGGCAGGTCCATGAAGGAGCCGTGCTTGAGGAACTTGGTGGTGAAACCGGCGTAAGGTCCGAACAGCAGGGACTTCTTGCCATCGACCACGCGAGTGTCCAGGTGCGGCACCGACATCGGTGGCGAACCCACGGCAGCCTGGCTGTACACCTTGGCCTGGTGATGCTTGACCACTTCCGGGTTGTCGCAACGCAGCCACTGGCCGCTGATCGGGAAGCCGCCGAAGCCTTTGCTTTCTTCGATGCCCGAGGCCTGCAACAGCGGCAATGCCGCGCCGCCCGCGCCGAGGAACACGAATTTTGCGTCGACTTCGCGGGTATTGCCGCTGTTGACGTCCTTGATGCTGACGGTCCAGCCGCCGTTGTTGCGCTTCAGGCCGGTCACACGCTTGCAGTACTTGACCTGGGCATCGGGTGCGCTGGTCAGGTGCTTGAGCAACTGGTTGGTCAGCGCGCCGAAGTTGACGTCGGTGCCATTGATCACACGGGTGGCGGCGAGGGTTTCGCCAGCGTCACGCCCCGGCATCATCAATGGCATCCAGTCGGCCATTTTTGCCTTGTCTTCGGTGTATTCCATGTCCGCGAAGGCGTGGTGCTTGCTCAGCACCTTGAAGCGTTCCTTGAGGAAGGACACGCCGCTGTCGCCCTGGACGAAGCTCAGGTGCGGCACCGGGCTGATGAAGGTCTTGCACGAGCCGAAGGTGCCTTTTTTGGTCAGGTAGGACCAGAACTGCTTCGACACTTCAAACTGAGTGTTGATGTGCACGGCTTTCTTGATGTCGACGGTGCCGTCGGCGGCCTGCGGCGTGTAATTGAGCTCACACAGCCCGGCGTGACCGGTACCGGCGTTGTTCCACGGGTTGGAACTCTCCGCGGCACCGGAATCCATCAGCTCGACGACTTCCAGCTTGATCGCGGGGTCGAGCTCTTTGAGCAGTACAGCGAGGGTGGCACTCATGATGCCGGCCCCAACCAGTACTACGTCGACTGCTTCGTTATGCGCCATTTAACGCGTCTCCAAAATCTGCAGCACCAAATTGTCGGCATGGCTGCCAGGCGTTCAGGGCGTGTCAGTGATGCCCCAGGTACCCATGGCAGTGTCGCCATGTCCGAATCTTCGCAATTTATCGCAACTTCGACGGACGCTACCGGCCGGGTTTATGAGGTCAATGAACTCATTTCAACGCGCGACTGGCAATTCGACTTATGGTCGAGACATCCGTTTGTGCAACCAAATCCGTAGCGGACAGGCTTCAGGCTCCGGTGTTCGAGGAATACTCGGTCCTGTGTCGTTGGGCTGTTTCAGACGCTAATGGTGCATGTTCAGACGCAAAACTATTCATTTGCTCGCCACACTCTTGTGAAGTTGTGAAAACCCGTTTTTTTCACGCTCTTTTGAAGACGTGAACCTCAAAAAAGGGCTGTCCCAGCCTGGCACCGTGCCCGGATGGATCGCCGCCATGGAATACATGACAGGCAAAACGGGCAAACAGCTCAGTGACCGAGCGTAATGACAGCTCTGCAGATTCGCGAAAAGTGGGGTTTTTGCTCAAGGAACAGCAAGCGCGCCAGCTTCACTCGATCTGTGTGGGCGGCTCTCTGTGGGCGGTGCGGGGTGCCAATACCGAAGCATTGACGATTGCTGCGAGGCCCGATCAGGAGACGTCCTTATAATCGGGGGGAGATTGTATCTAAGAAACGCGGGGAAATGGACGTGTTTAATGACTTTTATTAGGCGTCTGGTCAGGTCGCCAGCAGTTGTTGAGCGCGAGCGCGGGGTTGGCGCTGGTTGACACGGGCGCTGGCGGGCAGGGGATGGTGCAGCCAGTTGAGGCGGATTTCTTCGATTTCGACCCAGCCATCGCCCATCGGCTGGAGGCTGCACTGCTTGAATGCCTGGCAATGGCCGTTGCGGTCGAGCAGGGCGAAGCAGCGATGCAACGGGCGCGGTGTGAACAGGGAGACGAGAAGGCGCATGGCAAATACCTCGTGGGATTTACCGCATACGTTGTCAGCAAGTCGTGACGCGCAGGTGAAAGGAGGGTGAACGATGTGTGACAGGAACCGCGGTCCACGGGGTTTGTCTGAGATTCTGGTATTCGTTGCATGACGCTAGTTACCCGCAGTGGCGCACCGCTATACTGCCGGCCTGTTTGTGCCTGATTCTGGAGAGAAGAGCATGTTGCAACGCCTGTTGTTCGGTTTGATCACTGTGACCAGTTTGACCCTGGTTGGCTGCGCCCACAGCCCGCAACAACTGAGTCCGGAGCCGAAGCTGACCACTCAGCTGGCACCGGTCGGCCATGGCCAGCCAGTCGTGGTGCGTGTGGTGGACGGTCGTCCGTCGCCAACCCTGGGCACCCGTGGCGGCCTGTATCCGGAGACCAGCGCGATCACGGTGCAGGGCGCGCAGATTCTGCCGAAGCTGCAGGCCCAGGCCGAAGCGGCCGTGCGCTTGCTCGGCTTTACCCCGACTAACAATGCGCCGAATGCCCCGCAACTGACCGTGACCCTGGCCGAGCTGAAGTATCAGTCGCCTAAAGAAGGCATGTATGTGACCGAGGCGACCATCGGCGCGACCTTCCGCTCTGACGTGCAGAACGCCAACCGCCGCTACAGCGGTCGTTACGGTGCATCCCTGGATCAGCGTTTCGGCATGGCGCCAAACCAGGAAACCAACACCAAGCTGGTCAGCGATGTGTTGAGCGATGCATTGACGCGCCTGTTCAAGGACCCGACCGTGGGTCAGATTCTCGGCGAATAAGTTTTCGCTGAAATCAAAAAGCCCGGCGCCAGCAATGGCCCCGGGCTTTTTTGTGCCTGCACCGCCGATCCCGTGTAGGAGCGAGGCTTGCCCGCGAAGACGGTGTGTCAGGCGACATCAATGTTGAATGAGAGGCCGCCTTCGCGGGCAAGCCTCGCTCCTACAAGGGGGCTGCGGTGTCAGGCGGCTTGCGAGTAAAACTCCAGCACACTCACGCCTGTCAGCAAATCCGCCTCCGGCAGGTCCGCATGTTGATGCCCGCCCAGCGCGCAATACACCAGCCAATGACGATCCTGAACGTTGAAGGCAAGGCTGCCGACCAAAGTTTGTTGTTCGTCGCTTTGAGCAATGAGGTAGAGGCGATCCTGGTTTTCAGCGTGCAGCATGACGGTGTCCATGTCGGTTTTGGTGGGGCGAGAGATTGGCGCATTCAGATGACGAAGCCGTGACGCAGGACAGGAATCTGCCAAATGGTGAGTTATTTATCGTATAGCGGCGGGCAGGAGGGACGGCTTTCGGTAGAATCCGCGCCGCGGTCGTCGATCTGGCTTCCGCCACACCAGTTTTGTCCGAGGTTCGTGATGTCGCTGCATTTGATGACGCTGTTTACCGCCCATCCCGCCAAATTGATCAACCTGCTCGCCTTGCTGCTGGCCTTTCCGGGCAGCTGGCTGTTGCACGCCACGCGTCGTCGCGAACAACGCGCGTTGGCCAGCCTCGAAGCGCGGAGCCAGAGCCGTCGCATCGATGAGCCAATGTTGATGCTGGATGGTGCGACCTTGCGCATGAACCGGTTTTTCTATCGCTTCGGTTTCGCCTGCCTGGGGTTGGCGCTGCTGGTGTCTTGGATCAGCACGCGGGTCTGAACACACCGTAAAACCAATGTGGGAGTGAGCCTGCTCGCGATAGCGCTGTATCAGCTACAGAGATGTCGGCTGACACAGCGCTATCGCGAGCAGGCTCACTCCCACAGGGTTTGTATCCAGGCCGGAGTTACAGCGGCAACCCGGCCTTCACACGGTACTGATTACGCACCGGCGTAGCGTATTGCAGCACCAGGAACGGACGATGTTCTTCCGGGCAAGCGTCCAGGCGCTGTTGCCATTCTTCCTGGGCTTTCGCCAGTTCGTCGGCGGCAAACACATCAGACGCTTTCGGTACCTGCAGCTGCGGGTCGGCATCCTTCCACTGCGCGTAAGCCAGGTAGTGCACCGGGAACAAGCGGTAGCCGCCGAGAATCTGCTTGTCCATCTCGATCGCCAATTGCTTGGTGTCTTCGAACAGCTCGGTGATCGGCGCGGCGAAGTTCACGTGGACTCGACCCTTGTAGCCAGTGATTCCCTTGGCGATGCTCACATCGTCCTCGCCCGGCACTTTGGTGTAGCTGCCGGTGGTGGCGCGGATGTAGAGCTCGCGGGCCTTGGCCTGGTCGCACGGGTCGTATTCGTAGCTGATCGACACCGGGGTGACGTTCAGCGAGCGGATGACTTCGCCGAACGGCTCGTCCTTGCGGCTCATGTGGAACATCTTGAGGATCGCCGACTCGGTGCGGTCGTCGCCGTCCTTGGCCCGGCCTTCGGCCTGCGCGATCCAGATCGAGGCGCAATCGTTGCGGATCGAGTGGTTGATGTACGCCGACAACAGCTGATAAGCCGCCATTTTCTCGCGGCGACCGGTGATCGAACGGTGCACGATGAAGCTCTTGTTCAGGCGCATCAGGTCGCTGACGAAGGGCTTTTGCAGCAAGTTGTCGCCAATCGCGATGCGCGGCGTCGGCAGGCCTGCGTGGTACACGGCATAGTTGACGAAGGCCGGGTCCATCACGATGTCGCGGTGGTTGGCGATGAACAGGTAGGCGCTGCCGGACTTGAATTGCTCGACGCCGGTGTACGTGACACCGTCCGTGGCGCGCTCGATGGTGTGGTCGACGTAATACTCGACTTTGTCCTGCAGCGTGGCCACCGAATCGATGCCGGCGAACTCACGGCGCAGCCGATGAGCTATAAGAGGTTTGAGCATCCAGCCGAAGGCACCGGCAAAACGCGGGAAGCGGAAGTGGGTGAGGATATCTAGAAACGCCTTGTCGCCGAGCAAGCGTGCCAGCACCGCTGGGACTTCGCTGTCGTCGTAAGGTCGGATGGCATCGAATTCGCCCATCATGCTCTCTTGTTAGAAACGGCTAGGGTAAGTAAAGGTTTTGATCGAAAACCAACGGGGCACGGTCTGAAAAGTTAGCCAGACAAAAATAGCCCTGCAAATAGACCGGCGATTATACGCACAAGTCACTTGGGAGACCGCGATGCTGGAAGCTGCAGTGTATGAATGTCCGTATTGTGGTGAAGAGGTCGAGACGACTGTGGATTTGTCGGCGGGTGATCAGACCTATATCGAGGACTGTCAGGTGTGTTGTCGGCCAATTAAGTTTGTGTTGCAGGTTCATGGAGAGGAGTGGCATCTCGAAGTGTTCAGCGAGAACGAGTGAGGGCATCCATGCAGCGAATCTACGAACCGGAAAACCTGATGGAAGGCGAGTTGCTGCAAAGCATGTTGGCCAGCGAGGGCGTCGAGGCGCATCTGATCGGCCGCGATTTGCTCGGCGGCACCGGCGAATTGCCGATCTTCGGCCTGCTGGGCTTGTCGGTGGATAACGACCAGGCCGAATACGCCCGGGAGTTGATCACCGCGTACAATGCCGCGCTGCCGATGCCCGGCGATGAACCGGAAAGCTTTCCCGGTACGCTGGTCTGTTAGGCTGACGTTCGTTTGATCAAGAGTCGTGTTGCCCCATGTGTGGACGTTATGCCCTGTTTCGCTGGAACCCCGCCTTCGCGGCCCTGCCTGGCTTCCCTGCCGATCAGCAGGCCCAGTGGAATATTTCTCCCAATGATTCGGTGTTGATGCTGCGTGCCGGCGCCGACGGCGAGCGTGAATTGGCCCGCGCCCGCTGGGGTTTGACGCCGCCGTGGCTCACCGATCTGTCCCGCACGCCGGCCCATGCCCGCGCCGAAACCGTGGCCGAGCAACCGATGTTTCGCCAGGCCCTGCGCGAGCGCCGCTGCCTGTTGCCGGCCAATGGTTTTTACGAATGGCGCGGCACGACGCGCAAGCGCCCGTATTGGCTGACGCCGGGGGAGGGCTCGACGCTGTTTTTCGCGGCGATCTGGGAGGCGTATCCGGTACAGGAACAGGTGTGGCTGAGCACGGCTGTGATCACGCAACCGGCGGCGAGTCAGCGTCGGCCGTTGATCCTGGATGCGGCGGGGCAGGAGGCGTGGCTCGATCCCGAGACGCCGTTGCATGTGTTGCAGGGATTACTGGCCAGTGAACCCGCGGCGTTGCGCGAGCGGGTGTTGGCGAATCTGGTGAATGATCCGAAGTTGAATGGGCCGGAGTGTTTGACCCCCGGCTGATGGGGTGTCTGGGCTGACGTCTTCGCGGGCAAGCCTCGCTCCTACAGGTTCGATAATCCCCTGTAGGAGCGAGCGGTGCGGCGATCCGACTTGCCCGCGAAGAGGCCCTCGTGGTACACAAATTTTGTGTTCACTGAAGATCAACTGTGGGAGCGAGCCTGCTCGCGATAAGGTCCGCAGGACCTTCCGGCAATCCTTAAACCTTGAACTGATTGATCAACCGCCGCTGCTGCTCGGCCAGCTTGGTCAACCCCGCACTCGCCGCGCTTGATTCATCCGCACCGCCCGCCACTTCATTGGCCACTTGCCCAATGTTGATCACGTTCCGGTTGATGTCATCCGCCACCGCACTCTGTTCCTCGGCTGCGCTGGCAATCTGCGTGTTCATGTCGTTGATCACCGACACCGCCTGAGTGATCGCATCCAGCGCTTCAGCCGCTTTCGCCGCATGCTGCACGCTTTCGTCGGTGCGGTTCTGGCTGTCTTCCATCACCCGCACCACATCGCGCGTGCCTTGTTGCAGCTGCTGGATCATGGTCTGGATTTCTTCGGTGGCCTTCTGGGTTTTCTGCGCGAGGTTGCGCACCTCATCGGCCACCACCGCAAAGCCACGGCCCTGCTCGCCGGCGCGTGCCGCTTCAATGGCGGCGTTCAAGGCCAGCAGGTTGGTCTGCTCGGCGATGCCGCGAATGGCGGTGAGGATCGCGTTGATGTTCTCGCTGTCCTTGGCCAGGTTTTGCACCACGCCGACAGCCTTGCCGATTTCCACGGCCAGCACACCGATCGAGTTCGACGTATCCCGCACGATCTGTTTGCCCTGAGAGGCCGCCTGATCTGCATGGCTGGCCGCTTGCGCCGCCTGGGTCGCGTTGCGCGCCACGTCCTGGGCGGTAGCGGTCATTTCATGCACCGCCGTGGCGACCTGATCGATCTCGACCATTTGTTTCTGTACGCCAATGTTGGTGCGGATGGCGATGTCAGCGGTGTGTTCCGACGAATCGCTGACGCTCTGCACCGACGTCACCACTTGGGTGATCATCGCCTGCAACTTGGCGAGGAAAGTGTTGAAGCCTTTGGCGATCGAGCCCAGTTCGTCGGCGCGATCACTGGTCAGACGGCGCGTCAGGTCGCCTTCACCTTTGGCAATGTCATCGAGCATGGCCACCATTTGTTTCAGTGGGCGAGCAATGCCGTGGCCCACCAGCCAGATCACCAGCAAACCGACGCCGGCGATCAGCAGACCGACCATGGCCATGCCGAAGGTGTCGGATTTGCGCTGGGTATTCAGGTCGGCCTGGAGTTTTTGCAGGTCGGCCATCACCGCGTTCAGCGGCAGTTGCAGCATCAGCGTCCAGCGGGCGTCGGTCTGGCCGATGCCGAACGGCAGGTACAACTCGATCCGGCCCTGGGCCTTGTCGACGGTGTAGGTGACTTCGCCGCGCTTCAGATTGGCCATGTTGGCGATCTGCTGGCTGTCGAGGATGTCACTGACCTTCTCGCCGAATTTGCTCGGGTCCTTGGTGTAGGCAACGATCCGGCCATTACCGCCGATCAGCGCCATGACGCCCGAGCCGTTGTACAACTTCTGGTTCGCGCCCAGGAGCATTTCCTGGATGAAGTTCACCGAGAGGTCGGCGCCGACGATGCCCTGGAACGCACCGTTGAGCATGATCGGTTCAATAAAGGACGCGAGCATGACGATTTTGTCGCCGACCTTGTAGGGCGCCGGATCGATCACGCAGGATTTTTTGGTTTCTTTCGAGCACAGGTAGTACTCGCTGGCGCGCACGCCGGTAGACAGGGTTTTCTGGTCGTCGACGTCCACCAGTTTGTCCAGGCCCAGGCTGCCGTCTTCGTTGCGGAACCACCACGGCAGGAAGCGCCCGTTGCTGGCGTCGATGCCGACGACCTTGGTGTCGACGTAGGCTGCGTCGTTGTGGTCAAGGGCGTTTTTCTCCCAACCGATGTAGGTGCCGAGAATCTTCGGGTTTTTGGCGACGTTTTCCTTGATCAGGCTGATCAATTGCTCGCGGCTCAGGTTCAGTTGCGGCTGGCCATCGGCGCCTGGCGTGCCGATCAGGGCGTTGACCCGCACCAGTCCGCCGGCAATCAGCAGCGGCGCTTCGAGTTCACGCTGGATCTGGCTGACCTGGGTTTGCGCCAGGGACGTCAGGCGCTGCTCGATGACTTGCTCGAATTGCGCCTGGGTCCGATCCTGAACCATGTCTTGCGTCCGTGCGCCTGAAAACAGCGCGTACAGCACCAGGGCCGCCACGACACTTAATACGATGGCACCAGCGAGGGCCGCCACGGAAAACTGGATGGACTTGAATTTCATGGGTGCTCCGCACGCAAGAGGACTTCTGCGGTGCTGTATCGGCAGGGGGCTCGAGGGCCATGAGTGAGGTGTGACGAAATGGCTGTTTTGGAGCCGTCGATGTCGCAATTGAATCATTGCCGGCCGTGACTGGCCGTGGCGGGTGGCGGTATGTGAATTTTTTCCTACTGTTGATGAGAGCTTTGTCCGAAATCCACGTCTGTATGTCTGTTGTATCTGGCGCCGATACAAATCGACGCCTAGGATACGCGGCATGTTTCGAGGGAGTTTTGTGATGAACAAGCGATTGGTTTTGTGTGCTCTGAGCGCGGGTCTGCTGCTCGCGGGTTGTCAGTCGGTCAACACCACCAGCGGCGGAGCCGTGGGCGTGGAGCGCAAGCAGTACATGTTCAGCATGTTGTCCTCGGACGAGGTCAACCAGATGTACGCCCAGTCTTATCAAAAGACCGTTGGCGAGGCGACCAACAAAGGTGTGCTGGACAAGACCAGCAACGATGCCAAGCGCATCCAGGTGATCGCTGATCGGCTGATCGCCCAGGCGCCGATTTTCCGTCCGGATTCGGCCCAGTGGAAATGGGAAGTCAACCTGATCAAGAGTGATGAGCTCAACGCCAACTGCGGGCCTGGCGGCAAGATCATTTTCTACACCGGGCTGATCGACAGCCTGCAACTGACCGACGATGAAATCGCCGCGATCATGGGCCATGAAATCGCCCACGCCCTGCGTGAGCACGGTCGTGAAGCGATGTCCAAGGCGTACGGCATCGAAATGGCCAAGCAGGGCGCGGGTGCCTTGCTCGGTCTGGGCCAGGACAGCCTGGCCCTGGCGGACACCGTGGCCAACTACGGCATGACGCTGCCCAACAGTCGCGCCAACGAAAACGAAGCGGACCTGATCGGCCTGGAACTGGCGGCCCGCGCCGGTTACAACCCGAACGCCGCGATCACCCTGTGGAACAAGATGAGCAAGGCTTCGGAAGGTTCGCCACCGGAGTTCATGAGCACTCACCCGGCGTCGTCCAGTCGGATTGCGTCGTTGCAGGCGGCGATTCCGAAGGTGATGCCGTTGTACGAGAACGCGCGGAAGTCCTGATAGTTATGTTTTGAAGCCTCGGGCCTCATCGCGAGCAGGCTCGCTCCCACAGGTGATTGCATTCCAATGTGGGAGCGAGCCTGCTCGCGATGAACGATAACGCGGTCTAACGACCTACGACGTTACAGCCACCCGCTGCTCTGCATCGCCTTGTACACCGCGACAATCGCCAGGACGAAGAACGCCGACGCCGCCAGTCGACGAATCAGGGTCAATGGCAATTTGTCCGCCGCAAAGTTACCCGCCAAAACCACCGGCACGTTGGCAATCAACATGCCCAGGGTGGTGCCGATAATCACCAGCCACAGTTCCGGGTATTGCGCGGCCAGCATCACGGTCGCGATCTGGGTCTTGTCACCGATTTCCGCGAGGAAGAACGCGATCAATGTTGTCAGGAACGGCCCGAATTTGCGGGCGGTGCTGGCTTCATCGTCATCCATCTTGTCCGGCACCAAAGTCCACAATGCCGTCGCAGCGAAGCTCGCGGCGAGGATCCAGTGCAACACCGCATCCGAGAAGAAACTGCCGACCCAGGCACCTACCGCACCGGCTGCCGCGTGGTTGGCCAGGGTGGCGGCGACGATGCCGGCGATGATTGGCCACGGTTTGCGAAAGCGGGCAGCAAGGATGAGCGCGAGCAGTTGCGTCTTGTCGCCGATTTCGGCCAAGGCAACGATTGCGGTGGGAACGAGAAGTGAATCCAGCATCAGGGTTTTCCTAAGGGGCGGGTCGACACGGCTATGACACGTACAGCCTTCCCGCCCCGGGTAAGGTGTTCGTGTCATAGGTCTTGTCAAACCCTGGCGATCCGTCTGATGCGGACGCTTGGGTCGCATACGCCATGGTCTGAGGACCAAGTATGTTGACGTATGCCGGACGAGCATGGCGCTCGTGGGAGACTACTCCCCTAGGACGGAGCGGATTCTGCCTAGGCAAATCCGATAGGGCAAGTACAAATTGCTAACCGCGTTTGGCCCGGTAGATTCGGAAACCCTGACCTTCGGCCTTGATCGCACACACGCCGAGGTGCTCTTCGATCAGCGGTTGGTACTTCAGGAAGCTGTTCGCAACCAAGCGAAGTTCGCCGCCGTTTTTCAGATGTTTGGCGGCTTTTCGCAGCAAGTTCTCGGTGGCGAAGTAATCGGTGTGCACGCCGACATGGAACGGCGGGTTGCTCAGAATCGCGCTCAAACCCATCGGCGCGGCATCGATTCCGTCACCGGTAATGACGTCCGCTTCCAGACCATTGGCAGCCAGGGTCAAGCGACTGCTGGCGGCGGCAAACGCATCCACGTCGAGCAGCGTGACCTGATTGTGCGGATAACGACGTTTGACCGCCGCGCCCAAAACACCGGCGCCGCAACCGAAGTCCAGCAAATGGCCGCTTGGCAATTTGTCCAGGTGTTCCAGCAACAACGCGCTGCCGCGATCCAGCCGACCGTGGCTGAATACGCCCGGCAGGCTGATGACTTTCAGCGGCCCTTCGGCCAGCGGCAATTCGTAGGTCTGGGCCAGGCTTTCCAGGGATTTGGCTTGCGGCGCATCGGCCACGGTGACCAGCCACAGCTGGCAATGACGCGCACTGTCGAGCTTGCGCGGTTTGCCAAACGGGTTCAGTTGTTTGGCCGCGCCTTCGATGCCGCTGCGTTTTTCACCCACCAGGTACAACTCGCGTCCGGCCAGGCGAGAGGCGAGGGCGTTGAGGATGTAATCGGTGAGGTCCTTGGATTTGGGCAGAAACACCACGGCGGTGTCGAATTCGCGCTCGGGCACAGTCACGCCAAAATGGCTGCGCTCGGTGAAGCGGGCATCCAGCGCGGCCTGATCACCGGCGTGCCAGCACCAGCCGTGGGCGTCGGGCAGGCGCCCGAGCAAATCATCGGCGGGCAAACCGGCCAGCAGCACCGAACCCTGGAATAACTCGGCCTGACGAAGCAGTACTTCACTGCGCGGATCCATACTCTGCTCCTTGAAAAAAAGTGCCGCAGTTTATCAACTGACGACCCGCAGCGCCTTACCGCTGAAGTATCCCTGCGCGTTTTCGGTCAATTGGCCAACGATCCGCTGCCGCGCCTCGCGACTGCCCCAGGCGTTGTGCGGCGTAACGATCAGGCGTGGAATGTCGGCGGCGAGCAACGGGTTGCCGGCGCTCGGCGGTTCGACGCTCAACACGTCGGTGGCCGCACCGCCGAGGTGGCCGTTACGCAAGGCATCGGCCAGCGCCTGTTCATCAATCAGGCCGCCACGGGCGGTGTTGACCACAAAAGCGCCGGGTTTCATCGAGGCCAGTTCGCGGGCGCCGATGAAGTGGCGAGTGTGTTCGTTGAGCGGGCAGTGCAACGTCAGCGCGTCGATTTGCGGCAGCAGTTCATCCAGCGGTAAACGGTCCGGCCGGGCGGGGCGCCCCGGAATCTGCCCGAGCAGCACGCGCATGCCGAAGGCTTCGGCCAGTCGTGCGACCGCGCCGCCCAGTTCGCCATGACCGAGCAAACCGAGGGTTTTGCCTTCCAGTTCGACAATCGGGTAGTCCAGCAGGCAGAACTGTTTCGCCTGTTGCCAGCGACCTTCACCGACGGCTTTCTGATAATCGGCGAGGCGCGTCGCCAGGTTCAGCAGCAGCATGATTGTGTGCTGCGCCACCGATGGCGTGCCGTAACCCTGGCAGTTGCAGACGGTCACGCCATGGGCGCGGGCGGCGGCGAGATCGACGTTATTGGTGCCGGTGGCGGTGATCAGGATCAGCTTCAGTTCGGGGCTGGCGGCGATGGCGGCGGCATCGATCAGGATTTTGTTGCTGATGGCGACGGTGGCGCCCTTGAGGCGTTCGATCACTTGATCCTGCGTGGTCTGCGCAAACAGTTGCAAATCATCGAAGCAGGCGCGCAATGGGCTGAGGTCGAGATCGCCGAGGTCCAGCGAGGGATGGTCGAGGAAAACGGCGCGGCGAGAGTTCGTCATCAACTGTACCTTTTGTGCATTGAACTGAAGGCGTAATCTGCCGAGCCTACCAGATGAAACAAATCGTTACGCATCATCGGATAGCACGCTGACCCCTGTGGGAGCGAGACCGGCTTGCCGGCGAAAATGGTGTGTCAGACAAGAGTTTTGCGACTGACACTCCCTCATCGCGAGCAGGGCTCGCTCCCACAGGGATTGCGGACACCTTGAGCGTACTTTTATCGATCTGCCTTTTGAGGAGCCCGCATGTATTGGACAGAGTTTTTGACCGTTGCCCTGATTCACCTGCTGGCCGTCGCCAGTCCCGGCCCGGATTTCGCCGTGGTGGTGCGTGAGAGCGTGACCCACGGTCGTCGCGCCGGCACCTGGACGGCGATGGGTGTCGGTACGGCGATTTTCCTGCACGTTGGCTATTCGCTGCTCGGTATCGGCCTGATCGTGTCCCAGTCGATCGTACTGTTCAACGCCTTGAAATGGGCCGCCGCCGCGTATCTGCTGTACATCGGTTTCAAAGCCCTGCGCGCGCAACCGGCCAAGGCGGTGACTGACGATCTGCACAAGGAAGCGGGTGAGCGCACCGCTCGCGGCGCCTTCACCTCGGGTTTCGTGACCAACGGTCTGAACCCGAAAGCCACGCTGTTCTTCCTGTCGTTGTTCACTGTGGTGATCAATCCGCATACGCCATTGGCGGTGCAGGCCGGTTACGGGGTTTACCTGGCGGCGGCGACGGCTTTCTGGTTCTGCCTGGTGGCGATGCTGTTCAGCCAGCAGCGTGTACGCGCCGGTTTCGCCCGCATGGGCCACTGGTTCGACCGGACCATGGGCGCCGTGCTGATCGCCATCGGCGTGAAACTCGCGTTTACCGAGATGCATTGATCTTGTAGGAGCCAGCTTGCTGGCGATGGTCTTTAACGATGACGCATCTATTCTGGAAAGGATGCGGCGCCTGCAAGACCATCGCCAGCAAGCCGGCTCCTACAGGTCTGGACAGTAGTTAAATGCTGGCGCAACGCTAGCATTTGCTGAATGTTGCAAATCATTCCTTCGGCTGATTTGGTTGTCATGGAAGGGCACTAGAGTGCTTACTTTCAGCCACGACCGTGCAGTCAGAAAAGGGATTCTTATGTTGCAGACTCGCGTTATCCCCCCAGCCGAAGGCGCTTACCAGTATCCGCTGCTGATCAAACGGCTGCTGATGTCCGGCGCGCGCTATGAGAAAACCCGCGAGATCATTTACCGCGATCAATTGCGCTACAGCTATCCGACCCTGATCGAACGGGTCGCACGCCTGGCCAACGTGCTGACGGCGGCCGGCGTCAAGGCCGGCGATACCGTGGCGGTGATGGACTGGGACAGCCATCGTTATCTGGAATGCATGTTTGCCATTCCGATGATCGGCGCGGTGATCCACACCATCAACGTGCGCCTGTCGCCGGAACAGATCCTCTACACCATGAATCACGCCGAGGACCGCTTCGTGCTGGTCAACAGCGAATTCGTCGGGCTGTACAACGCGATTGCCGGGCACCTGACCACCGTCGAGAAAACCCTGCTGCTGACCGACTTGCCGGAAAAAACCGCCGACCTGCCGAACCTCGTCGGTGAATACGAGCAGTTGCTGGCGGCCGCGAGCACGCAGTACGACTTCCAGGATTTCGACGAAAATTCGGTCGCGACCACCTTCTATACCACCGGCACCACCGGCAATCCCAAAGGCGTGTACTTCACCCATCGGCAACTGGTGCTGCACACCATGGGCGTGTCGACCATCATGGGCGCCATCGACAGTGTGCGGCTGTTGGGCACCAACGACGTGTACATGCCGATCACCCCGATGTTCCATGTGCACGCCTGGGGCTTGCCGTATGTGGCAACCATGCTCGGGCTCAAGCAGGTTTATCCGGGGCGCTACGATCCCGAATACCTGGTGGAGCTGTGGCGCAAGGAAAAGGTCACCTTCTCGCATTGCGTACCGACCATCCTGCAGATGGTTCTCAACGCCAAGGCGGCGCAGGGCACCGACTTCGGCGGCTGGAAAATCGTCATCGGCGGCAGTGCATTGAATCGTGCGTTGTACGAAGCCGCCAAAGCCAAAGGCATTCAGCTGACCGCCGCGTACGGCATGTCGGAAACCGGCCCGCTGGTTTCCTGTGCGCACCTCAACGATGAGCTGATGGCGGGCACCGAAGACGAACGCACCACGTACCGGATCAAGGCCGGCGTGCCGGGGCCTTTGGTGGAAGCGGCCATTGTCGACACCGACGGTAACTTCCTGCCCGCCGATGGCGAGACCCAGGGTGAATTGGTGCTGCGTGCGCCGTGGCTCACCGAAGGCTATTTCAATGAGCCGCAGAAGGGCGCGGAGCTCTGGGCCGGTGGCTGGCTGCACACCGGGGACGTGGCGACGCTGGACAGCATGGGCGTGATCGACATTCGCGACCGGATCAAGGACGTGATCAAGACCGGCGGCGAATGGATTTCCTCTCTGGACCTGGAAGACCTGATCAGTCGCCATGCAGCGGTACGCGAAGTAGCAGTGGTGGGCATTGCCGATCCGCAGTGGGGCGAGCGCCCGTTTGCCTTGCTGGTGATCCGTGAGGGCCATGTAATCGGGGCCAGGGAACTCAAGGAGCACCTCAAGCCATTTGTGGAGCTGGGGCACCTGAGCAAGTGGGCCATCCCGAGCCAGATCGCCCTTGTTACTGAAATTCCCAAGACCAGTGTCGGCAAACTCGACAAGAAGCGAATTCGCCTCGACATCACTGAATGGCAAGCCAACAACAGCACCTTCCTCTCGACGCTTTAAGCGCCTTCCGGCGTGCCCGAAATGGCACGCCAGCCCCACCAAGCAAGCGCTTGGCTTGTGAAATCAGAATTTTCAGCCATCATTCCCGTGCCGACAGGTGTCGGCTTGGCGAAAGGACTGTTCCAGAGTGGCCGGCAGCTGCAAATCACACTTTAGAGGGATCAAGCAGTACTACCTGCTGGCTATAGTCCGCTCAAGGATTTTTAAGAACGGGGCACACGCACAAAACGGGGCGATGCAACTTTGGAGTGAATTCGGAATGCCTTGGCTTCCGGTCAACCACAGCGTTTTTAAAAGTACTCACTGCCATAACAATAATGCACATGGAGTAGCGTCGATGACATCAGTAAACCAGTTCTGGCGCCGGGCAAAACTGCCTCTGGCTGTCAGTCTTGCCTCTTCGCTCGCCGGGCCCGCATTCGGCGTCAGTTTCAACGTTGGTGAAATCGAAGGTCAGTTCGACTCATCCCTGTCGATTGGTGCCAGTTGGTCTACCGAGAGTGCCAACAAGAACCTCATCGGCGTCAACAACGGTGGTCGTGGCCTGTCCCAGACCTCCGATGACGGCCACTTGAACTTCAAGAGCGGGGAAACCTTCTCGAAGATCTTCAAAGGCATCCATGACCTTGAATTGAAGTACGGCGACACCGGCATCTTCGTCCGGGGCAAATACTGGTATGACTTCGAACTCAAGGACGAAGACCGTCCGTTCAAGGACATCAGCGACAACAACCGCAAGGAAGGCGCCAAGTCCTCCGGCGGGCAAATTCTCGACGCCTTCGTCTACCACAACTACTCGGTTGCCGATCAGCCGGGTTCCGTGCGTCTGGGCAAACAAGTGGTCAGCTGGGGCGAGAGTACGTTCATCGGCGGCGGCATCAACTCGATCAACCCGATCGACGTTTCCGCGTTCCGCCGTCCAGGTGCCGAGATCAAGGAAGGCCTGATCCCGGTCAACATGTTCTACGTGTCCCAGAGCCTGACCGAGAACCTTTCCACGGAAGCGTTCTATCAACTGGAATGGGACCAGACCGTTACCGACAACTGCGGTACGTTCTTCTCGCAACCGGACGTGATTTCCGATGGCTGCGATAACAACCTGGCCGTGCTGCGGACCCGTAACGGGCTCAACAACTCGTTGGCGGCCGCTCGTTTGCCAGCCGCCTCGCGCAACGCGGTCCTCAACACGCTGGCTGCCAGGGGCGTGAACTGGGGTAACCCGGACGAAGGCGCGATCGTTCGTCGTGGTCCGGATCGCGATGCGCGTGACAGTGGCCAGTTCGGCGTGTCCTTCAAGTACATGTTCGAGCCGCTGGACACCGAATTCGGTGCCTACATGATGAACTACCACAGCCGTGCGCCGATTTTCAGCGGCAAGGGGGCTCCGGCGAGCGCCTATAACGCACAGGCACTGGGTGGCGCTCTGACTGGCGCACTGGTTGGCACAGGCATTCCGCTGGGAACCGCAGCTGGCATCGTGGGTGGCGCGAACGGACTGGCGGCGCAAACCCTGCCATTGGTGGTGGCGGGTAACTCCAGCTACTTCATCGAATACCCGGAAGACATTCGGCTTTATGGCCTGAGCTTCTCCACCACGTTGCCTACCGGCACCGCCTGGAGTGGTGAGTTCAGCTACCGTCCGAACGCACCGGTACAGCTCAACACCACCGACATCCTCTTTTCCGGCCTGACGCCACTGAACCCGAGCGTTTCCGTGCTGCAAGGGCAGCCTGGTGCGGATCAGCATGGCTATCGTCGCAAGGAAGTGTCTCAACTGCAGACAACCTTCACCCACTTCTTCGATCAGGTGATGGGTGCCGAGCGACTGACGTTGGTGGGCGAGGTTGGCTGGACTCACGTCGGCGGCCTGGAAAGCACTTCGAAAGCCCGTTACGGACGTGACCCGAGCTACGGCCCAGGTCCATTGCCAAACGGTCAGTGCCAGGCATTGAACGCTTCGACCCTGGCAGGCGGTCCGCAAAACAACGTCAACCGCTACTGCGAAAACGATGGCTTCACCACGACTGACTCCTGGGGCTATCGCGCTCGTGCGATCTGGGAATACAACGACGTGATCGCCGGTGTGAACTTCAAGCCGAACATCGCCTGGTCCCATGACGTCGACGGTTACTCACCTGGCCCTGGCGGCAACTTCGAGGAAGGTCGCAAAGCGGTCAGCCTGGGTCTCGATGCCGAGTACCAGAACACCTACACCGCGTCCCTGGCCTACACCAACTTCTTTGACGGCAAGTACACCACCGTGGATGACCGCGACTTCGTTGCGCTCAGCTTCGGCGTGAACTTCTAAGCACTGCATTTTCAGGACGAACACACCTATGAAAACAACAAAGAGTCTGTTCAACGCTGGAGTTCTGGGGCTAACGCTGCTGGCGACCAGTGTGATGGCAGCGGTCCCTGCGGCCGAAGCGGACAAGCTGGGCAAGAGCCTGACGCCAATGGGCGCCGAGATGGCGGGCAATGCTGACGGTTCGATTCCAGCCTGGAAGCCGATGGCGAAGAACGCCGGCACCGCCGACGCCAAAGGTTTCCTGTCCGACCCGTTCGCCAGTGAAAAACCGCTGTTCACCATCACGGCGCAGAACGTCGATCAGTACAAGGACAAGCTTGCTCCAGGCCAGTACGCGATGTTCAAGCGTTACCCGGAAACCTTCAAGATGCCGGTTTACCCGTCCCATCGCGGCGCGACCGTGCCGGATGACGTGTTCGCTGCCATCAAGAGAAACGCCACCGCCACGGAGCTGGTGTCCGGCGGCAACGGGCTGAAAAACTTCGAGACAGCCGTACCGTTCCCGATTCCAAAGAGCGGCGTTGAGGTTATCTGGAACCACATCACCCGTTATCGCGGTGGCAGCGTGACCCGTCTGGTGACCCAGGCCACCCCGCAGCCGAACGGCTCGTACAGCTTGGTGTACTTCCAGGATCAGTTCGTATTCCGCGACAAGATGAAGGATTACGATCCGGCGAACCCGGGCAACATCCTGTTCTACTTCAAACAGGAAGTGACCGCGCCTGCACGTCTGGCCGGTGGTGTGCTGCTGGTGCACGAAACCCTCGATCAGGTGGCGGAACCACGTTCGGCGTGGGTCTACAACGCCGGTCAGCGTCGTGTGCGTCGTGCTCCGCAAGTGTCTTATGACGGGCCGGGTACCGCGGCGGACGGCCTGCGTACCTCCGACAACCTGGACATGTACAACGGTGCACCGGATCGTTACGACTGGAAGCTCGAAGGCAAGAAAGAGATGTACATCGCCTCCGACAGCTACAAGCTCGACGATCCGAAGCTGAAGTACGCCGACATCATCAAGGCCGGTCACATCAACCAGGACCTGGCTCGTTACGAGCTGCGCCGGGTCTGGCATGTGGTCGCAACGTTGAAGGAAGGTCAGCGTCACATCTACGCCAAGCGTGACTTCTACATCGACGAAGATACCTGGCAAGCAGCGGTCATTGATCACTACGACGGTCGTAACCAGCTCTGGCGTGTGGCGGAAGCTCACTCCCAGAACTACTACAACGTTCAAGTGCCTTGGTACACCCTGGAAGCCCTCTACGACCTGCAGTCCGGCCGTTACCTGGCACTGGGCATGAAGAACGAAGAGAAGTCGGCATACAACTTCGGTTTCACTGCCACCACCAGCGACTTCACGCCGGCGGCATTGCGTCAGACCGGGGTTCGTTAACCTGAACTGAACAGAGGCCGCATCCTCGAAAGAAGCCCCGACTGGTTCGGGGCTTTTTTTTGTTCGTAGACTTTTTGTAGCCATTTGTAGCAATAACCTTCATTACCTCTTCGTTTACCGCTAGTCTGCGGACATCTGCAACGCCGCCAACAGCATTTCAAACAAGAGCCGGCCATGACTGATCTGTCCCCACTCCCGGGCCATGCAAGCGTTACCGTCGCAACATTGGACGGACGTTTTTATCGGCCTCCGCTGCCCGACGGCCATGTGCTGCGGCCTCGTTTATGCGAGCGCCTCAGTGCCGGTCTCGGTGGCCGGCTGCTGCTGGTCAGCGCACCGGCGGGGTTTGGCAAGAGCTCATTGGCTGTGGAGTTCTGTCAGGGGCTGCCGGCGCATTGGCAAAGTCTCTGGCTGGGGTTGAGTCCGCGGGACAACGATCCAGGCCGTTTTCTGGAGCGATTGCTCGAAGGCCTTCAGGACTTTTTTCCGCAGTTGGGCCGCCAGTCTCTGGGGCTGCTGAAAATGCGTCAGCGGCATCAGCCGTTTGCTTTTGAAGAATGGCTGGACGGCTTGCTCGATGAGTTGGCCGTGCACCTGTTGCCGACAGCGCCATTGCTGCTGGTCCTCGATGACTATCATCTGGCCCAGGGGCCGGTGCTCGATCGTTGCCTGCAGTTTTTCCTCAATCACCTTCCCGACGGCTTGCTGGTGATGGTCACCAGTCGCCAACGTCCGGACTGGCATCTGGCGCGGCTGCGGTTGTCGCGACAATTGCTTGAGTTGCATGAGCAGGATCTGCGCCTGACCCACGACGAAGCCTTGACCCTGCTCGATCGGCACAGCAGTTCGTTGCGTGGCGAAGCACTGGAAAACCTGATCCAGCGCAGTGAAGGCTGGGTTGCCGGCTTGCGTTTCTGGTTGCTGGCGGCCTCCGAAGCAGGTTCCGACGGTGCGTTACCCCAGTCCCTGCACGGTGGGGAAGGGCTGATTCGCGATTACCTGCTCGAAGAAGTCATCGATTGTCTGCCCGCCGAGGTGCAGTCGTTCCTTTATGACACGGCCCCTCAAGAGCGTTTTTGCAGCGAGCTGTGCGATGCCGTTCGCGAAGCGCATGACAGTGCCGAGATCCTGCGTTTTCTGCTTGCGCACCAAGTGTTCCTCGTACCGCTGGACGAACATGGCCACTGGTACCGCTATCACCATCTGTTTTCCGACCTGCTGCGTACCCGGCCAACCTCACAGGCGATGGTGCCGGCAGCCAGCCTGCATCTGCGCGCGTGTCGCTGGTTCAATGCCCAGGGCCTGCTCGATGAGGCGGTGGAGCAGGCGTTGCGCGCCGGGCATCTGGATGTCGCGGCCAACCTGGTGCAGAACCTTTCGGAAGAGCAATTGCTGGCGGAACAGAATGTCGGCATGTTGCTGCGCTGGAAAATGGACTTGCCCGACAGCCTGCTGATCAGCACGCCACGGTTGATCGTGCTTTACAGCTGGGCCTTGGGGCTGGCCTGTCAGCTCGACGCCGCCGAAGAGTTGGCCAATCATCTGAGCCGCTTCCTGCCGGCCCCGTCGGCCACTGCGCAGAAATCCATGCTGGCGCAATGGCTGGCATTGAGCGGGATCATTGCCCGCGGGCGCGGCAACCGCGAATTGACGCTGCTGTATTGCACCGAAGCGCTGGAAAGCCTGCCATCGAAACGCTACGGCCAGCGCCTGATGTGCCTCTCGACCCTTTCCAACCTGGCCATTGCCGACGGCGACTTGTGGCGTGCCCGTGGTTTGAATCGCGACTCGCTTGAGCTGGCGCAACGGGTGGGCAATCCGTTGTTCGAAGCGCTGGCCCATTACGACCGGGCGCGCGTGTTGCAGGCGCGAGGGGAAATCCTGCGCTCGCTGGACGAAGTCCGTCAGGGGCTGCAACGCCTGCAAGGGTTGTCGCCGCAGCGGCTGTATGCCGTGCGCGCTCGATTGACCTTGTACGAAGGATTTCTGCTGGCCCTGCGCCTGCAACCACAGACCGCGCGGCTGCGTTTGCAGGCCGGTTTGACTGAGGCCCGAGCCTGTCGCGACATCAGTGTCCTGATCGGCCATTGTGTGATCGCCCGGCTCGAAGGCAGCAGCGGCGAGTTCGCCAAGGCCTTTGCCGAACTGGCCGAAGCCGAACGGCTGATGCACATCTGGGACGTCCCGCCGATTTACTACCTGGCGATGATTACCCTGGTCAAATGCGAACTCTGGCTGGCCCAGGGACGCACCGATCTGGCCGAAGCCTGGCTCGCACGACTGGGCCAGACCTACAACGGCGAAACGCCTGCGGCACCACCGGAATTCCATCCGCAACTGCCACTGCATATCGAGTTGCAGCAGGCTTTGCTTGAGGTCATTCAGGCGCAGCCGATGCTGGCCGAAGGGCGATTGAATGCGTTACTCGAGCATGGTCAGCAAACCGGTCGGCAGTTGCTCAGTGTGATGGCGCTGACACAAAAAACCGAACTGCTCCTTGCGCACAACCGCGAGCCTGAAGCCCGGCAGTCCTTCGCTCAGGCCCTTGAAGCGGCCAGTGGCGGCGCGCTGCAGCCTTTTGATGGCTTGTTGAATAAATGCCCTGACTGGCTTCGCGAGCAACTGCAGAACTGCGCGAAAGCGACGGTATCGCAGAGCCTGTCGGAGCGACTCCCCGTTATCGCTGCGCGCCTTGCTCCGGAGCCCTCACAAGCCTGCGAGCAACTCAGTTCCCGCGAACTGTCGGTTCTGAAACTCATTGCCCAAGGCTGCTCGAACCAGGAAATCAGCGATCAGCTGTTCATTTCCCTGCACACGGTTAAAACCCACGCCAGCCACATCAACAGCAAGCTCGGGGTTGAACGGCGAACGCAGGCGGTGGCACGGGCCAAGGCATTGGGAGTGTTGGGCTGACGTAGTGTGACGATACACAGGCGGTCAATGGCTGGATGCAATTGTGTGCGAAAATCCCCCGTCCCCGTTTTTATCGAGCATGCCCCGATGTCCCAACAACCGACCCTCATCCGCGAAACCTTCCCCGTAGGCCCGTTGCAGTGCAACTGCACGATCATCGGCGATCCGGTGACGAAGAAGGCCATCGTGGTCGATCCGGGCGGCAATCACGAATTGATCCTCGCCCGGCTCGATGCCCTGGGTCTGAAGGTTGTCAGCATCATCCATACCCATGCGCACCTCGATCACTTCCTGGCCTCCGGTCAGTTGAAGGAGAAAACCGGCGCGACCCTGCACTTGCACAAAGAGGATCAGTTCCTCTGGGACAATCTGGAGATGCAATGCCAGATGTTCGGTGTGCCGTACACGCCGGTTCCATCGCCGGATCGCTGGTTGGCCGACGATGAAGAACTCGCCTGCGGTTGCGGCGTGGCGTTGCACACGCCAGGTCATACGCCGGGTTCCATGAGCTTTTGGTTTTCAGAGGCTAAGCTGCTGATTGCCGGTGACACGTTGTTTCGTCGCGGGGTAGGGCGCACGGATTTGTGGGGTGGCGATCAGGCGACCATCGTGCGTTCGATCAAACAGCGCCTGTACACCCTTGATGAAGACGCAACGGTGGTGACCGGTCATGGTCCGGATACGCGTCTGGGTGATGAAATGCGCGACAACCCTTTTGTGCGGGCTTAAGGGGATCGACGGAATTTTCTGCGCCCGAAATGATCAAACGCCCGCAAAGAACCAATGCCTAAGACCCGTTGCATCCCAGAATGCAAAAAGTAGGAGCTCTTCATGTTCACCAAGCAGCGTTTGATTATTGTCGCTACGGCTGTGGCCTTGCTGTCAGGCTGCGCCTCGCCCAACCCATATGACAGCAGCCAGGGGCAGGCCGACGGTGGTTCCACGGGCATGAGCAAAACCGCCAAGTACGGCGGCCTCGGCGCTCTGGCGGGTGCGTTGGCCGGTGCCGCCATCAACCACGATAACCGTGGCAAGGGTGCGCTGATCGGCGCCGCCGTAGTGGGTGCTTCGGCTGCCGGTTACGGTTACTACGCCGACCAGCAAGAGAAAAAGCTGCGCGCCAGCATGGCCAACACCGGTGTTGAAGTGCAGCGCCAGGGCGATCAGATCAAGCTGATCATGCCGGGCAACATCACGTTCGCTACCGATTCGGCGAACATCGCTTCCAGCTTCTATCAGCCACTGAACAACCTGGCCGGTTCGCTCAAAGAGTTCAACCAGAACCAGATCGAAATCGTTGGCTACACCGACAGCACCGGCAGCCGTCAGCACAACATGGACCTGTCCCAGCGTCGTGCGCAGAGCGTGGCGACTTACCTGACGTCCCAAGGTGTCAGTGGTGCCAACCTGTCGGCGCGCGGCGCCGGGCCGGATAACCCGATTGCCAGCAACGGCGACGTCAATGGCCGGGCACAGAACCGTCGCGTCGAGGTCAACCTCAAGGCGATTCCGGGTCAAGAGTATCCACAGCAGTAAACGCAGCCCCTTTACCCACCTGACTGAACCCCAGGCGTAAAAAAAACCGCCCGATCCTAAACAGATCGGGCGGTTTTTTTGTGTCGCCAGTTCTGGCCCCTTCGCGGGCAAGCCCGCTCCCACAGTGACCGAGTCGCTTGATAGGTACGCGATCCCTGTGGGAGCGGGCTTGCCCGCGAAGGGGCAGAGTCGGCACCAAAGGTATTGGATCAGCAACAAAAAAGCCCCCGGACAATCACTCGTCCGAGGGCTTTTGTGTATCGCGCGAAACCTGATTACTTCTTCAGGCCGTAATGCTCATCAAGCATGCCCGGCGCGTTCGGGGCTTTGGGGGCGTAGTCGCGAGGCGGCTCCTGATTGCGCGGTGGCGTCAGGCGTTCCCGTGGGGCCGCTGCCGCGTCGGCGTGCAGCGAAGCCAGCAGGCGTTGGCGGGTTTGCTCGTCCAGGGCCAGGCGGTTGGCACCCTCGGCGAGGTGATCCTGCACTTCCTGATAGCTCTGAGTCAGTTTCTTGACCAGGTTTGCAGTGCTGTTGAAGTGGGTAACCACCTCGTTCTGATAACTGTCAAAACGTTCCTGAATGTCATCCAGCTGACGTTGTGTGCTGCTCGGCGCGGCGTTCGGCACCAGGCGAGCGATCAGGAATCCAATGGCGACACCCACAACCAGGGCAAGAGTCGGCAACAACCAAACTAAGAGCGAGTGTTCCACGAGTCCTTCCTCTATAAACGGCTTTGCTTTACGTTAACGGCTCGAACCTGCGCTGTATACCGCGATTCACTCGCAATACATCGGCACAGACAATTTGCTAGACGAGTCGACCCGATTCGAGGTCACGGAGTTCCTTCCTTGCTTATGCGCGAAACCCCTGTAGTGATTGACGGCCCGGTCGGGCAATTGGAAGCACTTTACCTGGATATCGAGCAGCCGCGCGGCATCGCGCTGATCTGCCACCCGAACCCGGTGCAGGGCGGCACTATGCTCAACAAAGTGGTCTCGACCCTGCAGCGCACCGCGCGCGATGCCGGTTTGATTACCTTGCGTTTCAATTACCGTGGCGTCGGTGCCAGCGAAGGCTCGCACGACATGGGGACCGGCGAAGTCGACGATGCCCAGGCAGCGGCCGCATGGCTGCGCGCCAAACATCCTGATTTGCCGCTGACGTTGTTCGGTTTCTCCTTCGGTGGTTTTGTTGCAGCAAGTCTCGGCGGACGCCTGGAAGCGCAGGGTGAACAGCTCAAACATTTGTTCATGGTGGCCGCTGCTGTCACCCGGCTCAACGGTTACGACCTGCTGCCGGTGAACTGCCCGCTGACCCTGATCCAGCCGGAAACCGATGAAGTCATTGACCCGCAAGCCGTCTACGACTGGTCCGAGAAACTCGATCGTCCCCATGAGCTGCTGAAAGTGGCAGAATGCGGACACTTTTTTCATGGCAAGCTGACCGATCTCAAGGATCTGATCCTGCCGCGTCTTTCGAATTGATTGCAGTCTGACAAGCGATTACCCATGACGACTCGTACCCGTATTCTCACCGGCATCACCACCACCGGCACGCCGCACCTGGGCAACTACGCCGGCGCCATCCGCCCGGCGATCCTTGCCAGCCGCGACAGCAATGCCGATTCGTTCTACTTCCTGGCCGACTACCACGCCCTGATCAAATGCGATGACCCGCTGCGCATCCAGCGCTCGCGTCTGGAAATCGCCGCGACCTGGCTGGCTGGTGGCCTGGATGTGGACCGCGTGACGTTCTATCGCCAATCCGACATCCCGGAAATCCCGGAGCTGACCTGGCTGCTGACCTGCGTTGCCGCCAAGGGCTTGCTCAACCGCGCCCACGCCTACAAGGCTTCGGTGGACAAGAACGTCGAAACCGGCGAAGACCCGGATGCCGGTATCACCATGGGCCTGTACAGCTATCCGGTGCTGATGGCCGCGGACATCCTGATGTTCAACGCACACAAGGTGCCGGTCGGTCGTGACCAGATCCAGCACGTGGAAATGGCCCGGGATATCGGTCAGCGCTTTAACCACCTGTTTGGCCAAGGCAAAGAATTTTTCACCATGCCCGAGGCGCTGATCGAAGAAAGCGTCGCGACGCTGCCCGGTCTCGACGGTCGCAAGATGTCGAAGAGCTACGACAACACCATTCCGTTGTTCAGCAGCGCCAAAGAGATGAAAGACGCGATCTCGCGGATCGTCACTGACTCCCGTGCGCCGGGCGAAGCCAAAGATCCAGACAATTCGCACCTGTTCACGCTGTTCCAGGCCTTTGCCACCCCGGCACAGTCCGACGAATTCCGCAGCGAATTGTTGCAGGGCCTGGGTTGGGGCGAGGCGAAGAATCGTCTGTTCCAACTGCTCGACAGTGAACTGGGCGAGTCCCGCGAGCGTTATCACCAACTGATTGAACGCCCGGCTGATCTGGAAGACATCCTGCAAATCGGTGCGAAAAAGGCCCGTGCCGTAGCGACGCCTTTCCTTAACGAATTGCGCGAAGCGGTCGGCTTGCGTTCTTTCGTGGCGCAGACGCAAGTCGCGGCGACCACCAAGAAGAAAGCCGCGAAAGCTGCGCGTTTTGTCAGCTTCCGCGAAGACGACGGCAGTTTCCGCTTCCGCCTGCTGGCGGCCGATGGCGAGCAACTGCTGCTGTCGCGCAACTTTGCTGACGGTAAAACCGCTGGCCAGGTGACCAAGCAACTGCAAGCGGGCCAGCCTCTGGACGTGCGCAATCAAGACCTGAGCTTCAGCGTCTGGCTGGAAGGCGAATGCGTGGCCGATAGCCCGGCGTTCGCCGACACTGCGGCCCGTGACGTTGCCATCGACGCTTTGCGGATTGCGCTGACGCCGGTTCAGGAATAATCAACGGCTCGGTCCGACCAAGGGCCGATTGCCATTCCCACGGGCCATCGCTACAGTGACGGCCCGTTTTTGTTGCCTTGCTAACGAATTATGACGCCCCTAGAACGATATCAAGCTGATCTGAAACGCCCGGAATTCTTCCATGACGCCGCGCAGGAAACCGCCGTGCGCCATTTGCAGCGCCTGTACGACGATCTGGTCGCGGCCTCGCAGAACAAACCGGGCCTGCTCGGCAAACTGTTTGGCAAGAAAGAACAGGCGCCGGTCAAGGGCCTGTATTTCTGGGGCGGCGTAGGTCGCGGCAAGACTTACCTGGTCGACACCTTCTTCGAAGCGCTGCCGTTCAAGGAAAAGACCCGGACTCACTTCCACCGCTTCATGAAGCGTGTGCACGAAGAGATGAAGACCCTCGGTGGCGAGAAAAACCCGCTGACCATCATCGCCAAGCGCTTCTCCGACGAGTCGCGAGTGATCTGTTTCGATGAATTCTTCGTTTCCGACATCACCGACGCGATGATCCTCGGCACGCTGATGGAAGAGCTGTTCAAGAACGGTGTGACCCTGGTTGCCACTTCGAACATCGTCCCGGACGGTTTGTACAAGGACGGCTTGCAGCGTGCGCGCTTCCTGCCGGCCATCGCGCTGATCAAGCAGAACACCGAGATCGTCAACGTCGACAGCGGCGTCGATTATCGTCTGCGTCACCTCGAGCAAGCGGAACTGTTCCACTTCCCGCTCGATGAAGCGTCTCACGAAAGCCTGCGCAAGAGCTTCCGTGCGCTGACGCCGGAATGCACGGCGGCCATCGAGAACGATGTGCTGATCATCGAGAACCGCGAAATCCGTGCCTTGCGCACCTGCGATGACGTGGCCTGGTTTGACTTCCGCGAGCTCTGCGACGGCCCACGCAGCCAGAACGATTACATCGAACTGGGCAAGATCTTCCACGCCGTGCTGCTCAGCGGTGTCGAGCAGATGAGCGTCACCACCGACGACATCGCCCGACGCTTTATCAACATGGTCGACGAGTTCTACGACCGTAACGTGAAGCTGATCATTTCCGCCGAAGTCGAGCTCAAAGACCTCTACACCGGCGGTCGCCTGAACTTCGAATTCCAGCGCACCCTCAGCCGTCTGCTGGAAATGCAATCCCACGAATTCCTGTCCCGGGCTCACAAGCCGTAGGAAATTTCGGAAAATGAAAAAGGCCTGCAATTGCAGGCCTTTTTTGTGCGTTGCAGATCCCCTGTAGGAGCACGGCTTGCCGGCGATGGCTATCTCAAGGACGCCATCGCCAGCAAGCTGTGCTCCTACAGGGTTTGCGGGGTTTTACGCCGCTTGCTGAAACTGCTGCCGATACTGGTTCGGCGACAACTCGGTGTGCTGGCGGAACAGCCGCGCGAAGAAGCTCGCATCGTCGTAACCGACTTCATAACTGATGGTCTTGATGCTCTTGCGGCTGCCGGACAGCAAGCCCTTTGCCGTTTCAATGCGCAGGCGTTGCAGGTAATGCAGCGGCTTGTCGCCGGTGGCGGTCTGGAAGCGGCGCATGAAGTTGCGGATGCTCATGCCGTGCTCGCGCGCAACGTCTTCGAAGCGGAACTTGTCGGCGAAGTGCTCTTCGAGCCAGTGCTGGATCTGCAGGATGATCACGTCCTGGTGCAGCTTCTGGCCACCGAAGCCGATGCGTCCCGGCGAGTAGCTGCGTTGCACTTCATAGAGAATGTCGCGGGCCACGGCCTGGGCCACGTTGGCGCCGCAGAAGCGCTCGATCAGGTAGATATAGAGGTCGCACGCCGACGTGGTGCCGCCGGCGCAATAGAGGTTGTCGGCGTCGGTCAGGTGCTTGTCCTGATTGAGATAAACCCTCGGGAAACGCTCGGCAAACGCGTTGAAGAAGCGCCAGTAAGTGGTCGCTTCCTTGCCGTCGAGCAGCCCGGCTTCGGCGAGCCAGAACACCCCGGTGGCCTCGCCGCACAGTACCGCGCCGCGCGCATGCTGCTGGCGCAACCACGGCAGGATCTGTGGGTAACGTTGGCAAAGGGTTTCGAAATCGTCCCAGAACGCCGGGAGGATGATGACGTCAGCGTTTTCCAGGCCGCCGTCCACCGGCATGATCACGTCGCTGAAGCTGTTGACCGGTTTGCCGTCGGGGCTGACCAGGCGCGTTTCGAACGCCGGTGTCAGGCCCTGGCCCAGTTGTTTGCCGTAACGCAGGCTGGCCAGGTGGAAGAAATCCTTGGCTTGCATGAGGGTGGAAGCGAAAACCCGGTCGATAGCCAGGATGCTGACGCGCCGCAAGGGCGTGGAGACTTGGTTAGACATAATTCAACTTTATTCTTATAGGGGAAAGTGGTCACCAGACGGCTGGATCGTCTTATTTTTTGTCGGATGTGTCCAGTGTCCTGTATCGGAAGCGAGGCTTAGTCTCTGAAGGTCTATTCCTTCTAACAATAACGACAGGTGCCGCATGATCCCCAGAACCTTGTTCAGTTCCGAGCACGAACTTTTTCGCGACAGCGTGCGAACCTTCCTCGAAAAAGAGGCCGTGCCGTTTCATGGGCAATGGGAAAAACAAGGCTATATCGACCGCCAACTCTGGAACAAGGCAGGGGAGGCGGGGATGCTCTGTTCACACCTGCCGGAAGAGTACGGCGGGCTGGGAGCGGATTTTCTCTACAGTGCGGTGGTGATCGAAGAGGTGGGGCGTCTGGGGCTGACCGGGATCGGTTTTTCCCTGCATTCCGACATCGTCGCGCCGTACATCCTGCATTACGGCAGCGAAGCGCTGAAACACAAATACCTGCCAAAACTGGTGTCCGGCGAGATGGTCACCGCGATTGCCATGACCGAGCCGGGTGCCGGTTCCGACCTGCAAGGGGTGAAAACCACGGCGGTGCTCGATGGCGATGAATATGTGATCAACGGTTCGAAGACGTTCATCACCAACGGCTATCTCGCGGACCTGGTGATTGTCGTGGCCAAGACCGATCCGAAGGCCGGCGCGAAGGGCACCAGCCTGTTTCTGGTCGAGGCCGACACACCGGGTTTTGCCAAGGGCAAGCGCCTGGAAAAAGTCGGCATGAAAGCGCAGGACACCTCGGAGCTGTTCTTCCAGGATGTTCGCGTGCCGAAAGAAAACCTGCTGGGCCAGGCCGGGATGGGCTTCGCGTATCTGATGCAGGAATTGCCGCAAGAGCGTCTGACGGTTGCTGTTGGCGGGCTGGCATCGGCTGAGGCTGCGCTGCAATGGACGCTGGAATACACCCGCGAGCGCAAGGCGTTCGGCAAGGCGATTGCCGACTTCCAGAACACCCGCTTCAAGCTGGCGGAGATGGCGACCGAGATCCAGATTGGCCGGGTCTTCGTCGATCGCTGCCTGGAGTTGCACCTGCAAGGCAAGCTCGATGTGCCGACGGCGGCGATGGCCAAGTATTGGGGCACGGACCTGCAATGCAAGGTGCTCGACGAGTGCGTGCAGTTGCATGGCGGCTACGGGTTCATGTGGGAATACCCGATCGCCCGGGCGTGGGCGGATGCGCGGGTGCAGCGGATTTATGCCGGCACCAACGAAATCATGAAAGAGATTATTGCGCGGTCACTGTAGGAGCCGGCTTGCCGGCGATTGAAGCGACGCGGTTTTGGCTGTAACCGCGTTGTCCCAATCGCCAGCAAGCCGGCTCCTACAAGTGCGGGTTACGGTGCTGGATTCGGGTGATCCTTGTGGATTGCCTCAATCCCCGCCAGCACTTCATCGGAAAGTTTCAACTCGAAGCTGGCAATGTTGCTGTCCAGCTGTTCCAGCGTCGTCGCGCCGATGATGTTGCTGGTCACGAACGGCTGCTGCGTTACAAACGCCAAGGCCATTTGCGCCGGGTCCAGACCGTGCTCGCGGGCCAGCGCCACATAACGGCTGCAGGCGGCTTCCGACTGTGGATTGAAATAGCGGCTGAAGCGGCTGTAGAGGCTCAGGCGACCTTTCGGCGGACGCGCGCCACCTTCGTACTTGCCCGACAGGAAACCGAACGCCAGCGGCGAATAGGCCAGCAGGCCGCACTGTTCGCGGATGGCAATTTCCGCCAGGCCGACTTCGAAGCTGCGGTTGAGCAGGTTGTACGGGTTCTGGATCGACACTGCACGCGGCCAGCCACGGGCTTCGGCCAGCGCCAGGAAACGCATCGTGCCCCACGGTGTTTCGTTGGACAGGCCGATGTGGCGGATCTTGCCGGCCTTGACCTGCTCGTCCAGCGCTTCGAGGGTGTCCTCCAGCGGGGTCAGGTTCGCTTCGCTCTTGTGTTTGTAGCCCAGTTGACCGAAGAAGTTGGTGCTGCGTTCCGGCCAGTGCAATTGATAGAGGTCGATGTAGTCGGTCTGCAGGCGCTTGAGGCTCGCGTCCACGGCTTCGGTGATGTGCTGGCGGTTGTGGCGCAGGTTTTTGTCGCGGATGTAGTCGATGGTGTTGCCGGGGCCGGCGATCTTGCTGGCCAGGATCCAGTCGGCGCGATCACCGCGGCTTTTGAAGTAATTGCCGATGTAGCGCTCGGTGGTGGCGTAGGTTTCGGCTTTCGGTGGTACCGGGTACATCTCGGCGGTGTCGATGAAATTGATCCCGGCGCTTTTGGCCCGTTCAATCTGAGCGAAGGCTTCAGCTTCACTGTTTTGCTCGCCCCAGGTCATGGTTCCGAGGCAGATGGCGCTCACGTTCAGATTGGTTCGGCCTAGCTGTCGATAATCCATCAGGTGCTCCTTGGGCAAAACAATCATAAAAGCAGGTTGAAATATTTTTCGCAATCTGCATAATTGCGCACCTCTTTCTGCAGTGGAAGTGATGCGCCGCCGCCGAAGAATCTTGCCGTTGAACGGACGCGCCGACCCGAGCCCCCGAAAGCGTCTGTATCCGGCTGCCTTTGACTTGTCAAAGTACGCACTATTCAGTAAGATCCGCCGTCTAATTTACAGGGCGGCCCCTGAGGCTATAAAGAATGAAAACTTTTACTGCTAAACCGGAAACAGTACAGCGCGACTGGTTTGTCGTCGACGCTGCAGGTCAGACCCTGGGTCGTCTGGCCACCGAAATCGCGAGCCGTCTGCGTGGCAAGCATAAAGCTGAGTACACTCCTCACGTTGACACCGGCGATTACATCGTCGTTATCAATGCCGAGCAGATTCGTGTAACCGGTGCTAAAACCACCGACAAAATCTACTACTCCCACTCCGGTTTCCCGGGCGGCATCAAGTCGATCAACTTCGAAAAGCTGATCGCTAAAGCCCCTGAGCGCGTGATCGAGACCGCGGTCAAAGGCATGCTGCCTAAGAACCCGCTGGGTCGCGACATGTATCGTAAGCTGAAAGTCTATGCGGGCGCTGTACACCCTCATACTGCTCAGCAGCCCCAAGAACTGAAGTTTTAACGGAATAGTTCATTATGTCGGCGACTCAAAATTACGGCACTGGCCGTCGCAAGACCGCAACCGCACGCGTTTTCCTGCGTCCGGGTACTGGTAACATCTCCATCAACAACCGTTCGCTGGATAATTTCTTCGGCCGCGAAACTGCCCGCATGGTAGTTCGTCAGCCGCTGGAATTGACTGAGACTGTCGAGAAGTTCGACATCTACGTCACCGTGATCGGCGGTGGTGTAAGTGGTCAAGCTGGCGCAATCCGCCACGGCATCACTCGCGCTCTGATGGACTACGACGAAACCCTGCGTAGCGCTCTGCGCAAAGCTGGCTTCGTTACCCGCGACGCCCGTGAAGTTGAACGTAAGAAAGTCGGTCTGCGTAAAGCGCGTAAGCGTCCGCAGTACTCGAAGCGTTAATTCGCTTTCACGTTCAAAAAGAACGCCCAGTTTCCTCACGGAGCTGGGCGTTTTTTTATGGGTGCGATTTATCAAAGAATTGCTCTGTGACAACTTGCCACATCCGCAGAGCCCCTATACTACAAGGCTTGGCAGTGGAGCCCTTCGGTAATTACCTTGTCAGAATTGGGGCTTTTCATTACCATTCGGCAAAATTTTTATAAGTACATAGTTTTACTTAGTAGATGCCTGATTTAACAGGCCACAAAGCTGATGGGAGAGGACTGAATGAGCAATGACGGCGTGAATGCAGGCCGGCGTCGCTTCTTGGTAGCAGCCACATCCGTGGTGGGTGCTGCAGGAGCGGTGGGGGCTGCGGTCCCGTTCGTGGGGTCATGGTTTCCCAGTGCCAAGGCGAAAGCCGCAGGTGCACCGGTGAAAGTGAATGTCAGCAAAATCGAGCCAGGCCAGCAGATGATTGCTGAGTGGCGCGGTCAGCCGGTGTTCATTGTCCGCCGTACCGAGGAAATCCTGGGGAATCTGAAAAAGATCGAGGGCCAGCTGGCTGACCCGACCTCCAAGAACTCGACACAACCGACCTATGTCGACCCGGTTACGCGTTCGATCAAGCCAGAGGTTCTGCTGCTGATCGGTATCTGTACGCACTTGGGTTGCTCGCCGACCTTCCGTCCCGAAGTGGCACCTGCTGATCTGGGCAAGGACTGGGTAGGCGGCTATTTCTGCCCGTGCCACGGTTCCCACTACGATCTGGCTGGCCGCGTCTACAAGTCGCAACCTGCGCCTTTGAACCTGCCAGTTCCCCCGCATTCCTATGAGACCAATGAGATTATTGTCATTGGCGTCGATACGGAGAAAGCGTGATGAGCAAGTTCATGGATTGGGTTGATGCGCGCTTTCCCGCGACCAAAATGTGGGAAGACCATCTCAGCAAGTACTACGCCCCGAAGAACTTCAACTTCTTCTACTTCTTTGGTTCCCTGGCGCTGCTCGTTCTGGTCAACCAGATCGTTACCGGTGTCTGGCTGACCATGAGCTACACCCCGTCGGCGGAAGAAGCGTTTGCTTCCGTCGAATACATCATGCGCGACGTCGAGTACGGCTCGATCCTGCGTCTGCTGCACTCCACCGGCGCTTCGGCGTTCTTCATCGTGGTTTATCTGCACATGTTCCGTGGCTTGCTCTACGGTTCGTATCAGAAGCCGCGTGAGCTGGTGTGGGTCTTCGGCATGCTGATCTACCTGGCGCTGATGGCGGAAGCCTTCATGGGTTACCTGTTGCCGTGGGGCCAGATGTCCTACTGGGGTGCCCAGGTGATCATCTCGCTGTTCGGTGCGATCCCGGTTATCGGTAACGACCTGACTCAGTGGATCCGTGGTGACTACCTGATTTCCGGTATCACGCTGAACCGCTTCTTTGCCCTGCACGTTGTTGCCCTGCCGATCGTGATTCTCGGTCTGGTGGTGCTGCACGTTCTGGCGCTGCACGAAGTCGGCTCGAACAATCCGGACGGCGTGGACATCAAGAAATACAAAGACGAAAACGGCGTACCGCTGGACGGCATTGCCTTCCACCCGTACTACACCGTGAAAGATATCGTCGGCGTGGTGGTGTTCCTGTTCATCTTCTGCTCGATCGTGTTCTTCTTCCCGGAAATGGGCGGCTACTTCCTCGAGAAGCCGAACTTTGAAGTGGCGAACGCGTTCAAGACCCCAGAGCACATTGCTCCGGTCTGGTACTTCACACCGTTCTACGCGATTCTGCGGGCGGTTCCGGACAAGCTCCTGGGCGTTATCGCCATGGGTGCGGCCATCGCCGTACTGTTCGTCCTGCCATGGCTGGACCGTAGCCCGGTCAAGTCGATGCGCTACAAAGGCTGGTTGAGCAAAATCTGGCTCTGGGTGTTCTGCATCTCGTTCGTGATTCTGGGCGTGCTGGGTGTTCTGGCGCCGACTCCAGGCCGTACGTTGCTGTCGCAGGTGTGTACTTTCCTGTACTTCGCCTACTTCATTCTGATGCCTTTCTACACCAGGCTCGAGAAGACCAAACCGGTTCCGGAAAGGGTGACTGGCTGATGAAAAAGCTATTTGCTGTACTGATTCTTGCTGCTTTGCCTGTACTGTCCTTCGCTGCCGAGCACGGTGGTCCTGAGTTGGAAAAGGTCGACATCGACGTTTCCGACAAGGCCGCCATGCAAGATGGCGCGCGTACATTCGCCAACTACTGCATGGGCTGCCACAGCGCCAAGTTCCAGCGCTATGAGCGTGTTGCCGACGATCTGGGCATTCCTCACGATCTGATGCTGTCGAAGCTGGTGTTCACTGGCGCCAAGATCGGCGACCACATGAGCATCGGCATGCAGCCGGCTGACGCCAAGACCTGGTTCGGTGCTGCACCGCCTGACCTGACCCTGGTGGCTCGTGTTCGCGGTACGGACTGGCTCTACGGCTACCTGAAATCGTTCTACGAAGATCCGTCGCGTCCTTGGGGCGTGAACAACAAGGTCTTCCCGAACGTGGGCATGCCGAACGTCCTGGTGGGCCTGCAAGGTCGTCAGGTCGTCGGTTGCAAACAGGTCCAGATCGTCGAAGACGGCAAGAAGCAATATGATCCGCTGACCGGTACCGCGCTGACTCATGAAGCGTGCGATCAGCTGACCATCGTGCCGAAGAGCGGTGCTCTGACCGAAGAGCAGTTCGATGAGAAGGTCAAGAATCTGGTAACCTTCCTCGCTTACTCGGCTAACCCGGTTAAGCTGCAGCATCAGCGCATTGGTACCTACGTCTTGCTGTACCTGGCGTTCTTCTTCGTATTCGCCTACTTGCTCAAGCGCGAATACTGGAAAGATGTGCACTGATAAAGTTTCAAGCAATTGCTGTTAATCGCGCGCGCCCAAGGGCGTCTCTGAAGGTGTAACGAGTCTGGTTTATCCAGGCGTTACGGGAGACGCCCTCTGGGCGCGCTCGTTTTTCCGCTTCCGATAATTTCAACAAGCGAGGAGGACCGCCATGGGCGTGACCAATCGGTTGGCCTGTTACTCCGACCCCGCCGACCACTATTCCCACCGAGTGCGCATCGTACTTGCAGAGAAGGGTGTCAGCGCCGAGATCATTTACGTGGAAGCTGGCCGCCAGCCGCCTAAACTGATTGAGGTGAACCCTTACGGAAGCCTGCCCACCCTGGTCGATCGTGACCTGGCGTTGTGGGAGTCGACCGTGGTGATGGAATATCTGGATGAGCGTTACCCGCATCCGCCTTTGCTGCCGGTTTATCCAGTGGCGCGTGCCAACAGCCGTTTGCTGATTCATCGTATTCAGCGTGACTGGTGTGGTCTGGTGGATCTGATTCTGGATTCGCGGACCAAGGAAGCTGCCCGTGTCGTTGCTCGTAAAGAGCTGCGCGAAAGCCTGACTGGCGTGTCGCCGCTGTTCGCCGACAAGCCGTTTTTCCTCAGCGAGGAACAAAGTCTGGTGGATTGCTGCCTACTACCAATACTCTGGCGCTTGCCGATTTTGGGTATTGAACTGCCACGGCCCGCCAAGCCGTTGCTTGATTATATGGAGCGCTCGTTTGCGCGTGAGGCTTTCCAGGCAAGTCTGTCTGGCGTCGAACGCGATATGCGCTAAGGCTTAAGGAGCCGCTATGAACTCCAGTCGACCTTATCTGGTCCGCGCGCTCTACGAGTGGATTGTGGACAACGATTGCACCCCGCACATGCTGGTCAATTCCGAGTATCCGTCGGTGCAGGTGCCTCAGGGTTTTGCCAGTGACGGACAGATTGTCCTGAACGTATCGCCGGCCGCCGTGCGTCATCTGCACATGGATAACGAAGCGGTCAGCTTCGAGGGGCGCTTCGGTGGCGTGCCGCACACCCTGTACGTGCCTATCGCATCGATCCTGGGCATTTACGCCCGGGAGAACGGTCAGGGCATGGTGTTCGATCTGGAATCGCCTATGGAAGACGAGGAAGAGATCGAGCCGGATGATGATCTTCCGCCGCCGGACAGTGAGCCGCCGCGCCCAAGCGGTCGGCCAAGTTTGAAAGTGGTGAAGTAATAAAAAAGGCGATCCGAAAGGAT
>NZ_JAGYFZ010000060.1:0-37223 GCF_019946675.1 Pseudomonas sp. BF-B-15 | reverse complement strand
GAATGACACACCGCCTTCGCGGGCAAGCCTCGCTCCTACAGGTTTATCGGGGGCGAACGTGCCCACGGTGGCGAGAGGTCGCTCGCCACAAGGTCAGTCAGGGCAATGCCGGGAAGCGTCAGACCGCAGGCGGTTTACGCGCTGCGCGAGGTTTCTTCTCGGTTGATTTTTCCCCGGGCGGGATCACCTTTGCCGCAGCGGCCGGTTTCGCCTTGGCTTTGGTTTTCGGCTCGCCAGCCTTGCCGTTGGCGGTTTTGCTGACGGCAGGCTTGGTGCCTGCCGCTTTGCTGCTAGCCGCCTTGGGCGATTTGCTGGGGGCCAGGGCTTCGGCTTCTGCCAGTTTTCGAGCCATCTCCCAGTGCCGGGCTTCATGGCCCTCGGGTTTTCCTTCCGATTCCCAGATCTGATAGGCAAATTCGCGGATGCGTTTATCGTCGGTACTCATCGCTATGCTCCTGAACTGAACTCAAAGTTTTGGATAAAGAGATTGACCGGGAAATCCCCCAGCGCGGCGCCAATCATCAGCTCCTTGTGTTCTGTGACTGCGACGCTGGAAAAAAGTCCCTTCAGATTTTCGGCAGGGGTGGTAAACGGTAATTTGACTCGCGTATCGCCCCACAGCGGCGCGCCGACATGGGGTATGGCACTGTTTTTCAGCAGGCCCGCACAGCGTATCGGGACGATCACGATGGCCTGCTTCTGGTTGTACGAGCGCGCAAATGCCAGCACCCGGTGTGCCTCGCAGCCGACTACTTCCAGCGCTTGATACGTCCCGCGTTGAAACAGCTCGGCCTGTTGGGCGCGCAGGCCTAATGTGCGCGCGATCAGGGTTTGTTTGATGCGTCCGTCACGCCAGTTGGCCAGCAGTTCCGGCAGTTCTGGTGAACGTTGCATGGTGTGTTGGCGACTCGCGTAATCCACCGGGCGACGGTTGTCCGGATCGACCAGCGAGAAGTCCCAGTACTCGTTGCCTTGGTAAAGGTCCGCAATGCCCGGCACGGTCATGCGCAGCAAGGTTTGCGCCAATCCGTTGAGTGCGCCGGGGGCGGCGATGGACGTCACGGCTTTGCTCAGGGCTGCGCGTAGCAACTGGGCTTCGGGGCTTAGCAGCAGACGTTCGATGAACGCCTGGGTCGCACGTTCATATGAATCGTTCGGCGCGCTCCAGCTGCTTTGCAGCTTGGCTTCACGCAAGGCTTTCTGCTGCCACTGCCAGAGACGTTTGACGTAGTCCTCGAGCGCGGGCCGATCGTCAACGCGCAGTTCCAGCGGCCAACTGCCGAGAATCGCCTGATACAGAATCAATTCATCGCCCGCCGACGGTATCGCATCGTCGGCGCGCACCGGCCGGGCCAGTGTCTGCCAGAGCGGCACCTGCTCGGCGAACCACGCGCTGCGCTCGCTCAACACCGCCAGCCTGGCGCGGGTGTCTTCGCCGCGTTTGTGGTCGTGGGTCGCGGTGGTCAGCAGGTTGTCGGGGAATTCTTCGAGACGATTGAGGCACGCGGCATGGAAGTCAGCCACCGGTGCACTGAATTGTTCCGTGTTGAACCCCACGTCATTACGCGACAGCAAAACCGCCGAGCGATAAAACGCGGTGTCCTCGACAGCCTTTGCCGCTGCCGGTGAAGTCAGTTGCTGAAAACGCACGCAGGCATGCTTGAGCATCTTGCGCGGGCGGCCCACCGGGCGTTTTCGCCAGGGTTCGCCGCCCAGCCATCGGGCCAGGCAATCGAGTACCGGCCAATCGGCTTCGCTGAGGTTTTGCCGCGCGCCGTCCATGGCTTGCTGAAAAAAACCATCGTCCTCAGCGGAACGCCCACAAGGGCTGATGTAGGTGCGATACACCGGGAAGTGCACGATCAGTTCCTGCAACGCCCGACGAATCGCGCCGAGGGTCAGGTCGCGGGTCATCACATCATCCCGGGCCACTTGCAGCAGCGCCTGGGCGACGCTTTCGAAGTCGCCGGCAAGCGAGCCGTTGAGAATTTGCTGGCGGGCCAGGTGTGCTTCCTGACGGAAATCGGCGGGCCGTTCGCTGTAGCGGTTCCACAATTCGCCGAGGGTTTTCTCACCAGCGGGATCATGTTGCAGCAAGGACACCTGGTTCATGAATTCATAACCGGTGGTGCCATCCACCGACCAGTCACGGTGCAGGGTTTCACCTTCACCGAGAATCTTCTCGACGTAGATCGGCAGGTGTCGGCCCGGCGCCAGGCTGTCGACCCGGCGCCGCAATTTGCGGCAATAACCGCGTGGATCGGCGAGGCCATCGATGTGGTCGATGCGCAGGCCGTCGATCAGGCCCTCGGCGACCAGTTCGAAGATTTTTGCGTGAGTGGCTTCGAACACCGCCGGGCGCTCCACACGCAGGCCGCCCAGTTCGTTGACATCGAAAAAGCGCCGCCAGTTGATGTCATCCGCCGCCGTGCGCCAACTGGCGAGGCGATAGCTTTGACGTTCCAGCAACTGGTGCAGGCGCTGGAAACCGTCCGGCGTGAGCGAATCGTAGGCTTGCAGGTTCTGCTCGATGACTTGAAGCAGGGCCGGGTCGCTGGCCAGTTCGCGCAGCTCGTCTTTCAACGGTTTGGCCAAGCGGTGGGCGTCGGTCTGGTAACTCAAGGTGCTGAAACGGTCGGCCAGTGATTTGAATTGCTCGGTATCGTCCTTGAGCAATTCGCCGTAGTCCATCGGGCAAATCGGGAAATGATGATCGTAGTGTTCGACGTAAAAAGCACCGTGCTGCGCATCGAAGCGCAGGGGCAGGGTGCCGTCCTGCAACGCCACGCCATAGTCGCTGCCGAGGAATGGCAGCAAGAGCTGACCCTCCATCAACGGATCGGGTGAATGCCACTGGATGTCGAAAAATTCGCCGTACGGGCTCAACCGGCCCCATTCCAGCAAGTCCAGCCACCAGGGATTATCGCCGCCACCGACGGCCATGTGGTTGGAGACAATGTCGAGGATCAGCCCCATGTTCTGCTCACGCAACGCGCTGACCAAACGGCGCAACGCCGCTTCGCCGCCCAGTTCCGGGTTGACCGTGGTGGGGTCCACCACGTCATAGCCGTGCATGGAACCTGCGCGTGCGCTCAGCAGCGGCGAGGCGTAGACATGGCTGATGCCGAGGCGGGCGAAATAGGACACCAGCGGCACCGCGTCGTCCAGCGTGAAGCCTTTATGAAACTGCAAACGCAGGGTCGCGCGTGGTTGATTCATCGGTCACGCTCGGCCGCCTGAAGCCGCGCGCAGGCAAGCAATTCCAGACGTCGGGCCGCGTCCAGGTCATCGAGCAGGGCTTCGCTGGCGCCGGGCAAGCGGCGCGACCAATTCGGATGGGTGTCGATGGTGCCGGGCAGGTTGGCCTGCTGTTCGATACCCAGGGCATCCTCCAGCGGCAGCAACACCAGCGGCGCGCGGGTATGGCCGAGGAAGCGAATGGCTGCGTCGAGTATCTGATCGGTCTCATGGGACTCTTCGCGGAAGTTCTGCGGGTCCTGGCTCAACGCCCGGCGCAGGCCTTCACGCTCGCGTTCGCGGTGACGGCGCCACTCGATTTCACCCGTGGCGTCGACCAGGCCCAATCGGGCATTCCAGTCGATATCGTGGCCATGCCACCAGCCGTTGAGCGTCGGTAAATCGTGGGTGCTGGTGGTGGCCAGTGCGTTGTCCGGCCAGTCGAGGATCGGCTTGAAGTGTGTGTTGTCCTGCTCGAACAGCAACACGCGCATGCCGAGTATCGAACGGGCGATGAGTTTTTCCCGCAGGCCGTCTTCCACCGTCCCGAGATCTTCGCCGAGGACGATGGCTTGATGCCGATGGGATTCCAGGGTCAGCAGGCGCAGCAGATCGTCCACCGGGTAATACAGATAAGCGCCATCGGCGGGTGACGCGCCGTTGGGGATCACCCACAGCCGTTGCAGGCCCATGACGTGATCGATGCGCAGGCCACCGGCATGGGCGAAGTTGGCCCGGAGCATTTCGATGAACGCACGAAATCCGTGACGCACCAGGCCTTCGGGCGAGAACGCGGAAATGCCCCAGCCCTGCCCGGTGCGATTGAGAATGTCCGGCGGCGCACCCACCGTCAGCGAAGCGAGCAATTCGTCCTGGCGACTCCAGGCCTGGCTGCCGCCGCCGTCGGCACCGACCGCGAGGTCAGCGATCAGGCCAATGCTCATGCCGCTACTGCGCGCAGCGGTTTGTGCGCGCTCCAGGCAACGGGTAATCAACCACTGGCAGAAGGCGAAGAAGCCGATGCGCCCGGCGTTCTCTTCGGCAAATTCAGCCAGCGCAGCACTGCGCGGGTCCCGCCATTGCTCGGGCCACTCGCGCCAGTCGAGGTTTTCACCTTTGGCGGCACGGGCCTCCTGAATGGCTTCGAAACGGCAGTGGTTCTCCAGCGCTTCGCCAGCCGCGTGGCGGAAGCTGCTGAAATCGGCATGCAACGGGTGTTCGCCCTGGACAAAACCTTCGTACAACGCCTGCAACAGACGGTGCTTGGCGTCGGCCGCCACGGGCCAGTCAACCAGCGGCTGTTGTTCCAGATGCTTGAGCTCGGCGGCGAGCCCGGTGGCGTCAATCGCCGTGCGCATCGCTCGTTCGCCAAGGATCGCGCCGGGTGCTGCGTACAGGCTGTTGAGGAACAGGCGGCTGGACGGCGAATAAGGGCTATAGCGCTGGGTGTCGCTGCTGAACATCGCGTGCAGCGGACTGATCGCCAGCGCTTCGGCGCCACGCTCACCGGCAACGCGGGCGAGGTCTTCCAGCGCCTGGGTGTCGCCAAAACCGCCATCGCCGGGACGGCGCAGCGAGTACAGCTGCACGCTCAGCCCCCAGGCGCGAGGGATCGGGCTGTCGACCGCATCGCTGACGCTGTAGCAGCGTGCCGGCGCCACGGCCAGCGTAAAGGATTGGCCTTCGATACTGACGTGCTGATAACCGACAGGAATCAGGCCGGGCAACATCGCCTGGGCATCGAGTTTCAGGTTGAGCCGCGATCCGTCCTCAAGGTGGATCTCGCAGGGGGTCTGCGGCTCGAAATAATGTGCGAGGTTGAGGCCCACGCCAACGTCCGCGGTCAGCAGCGGCGGCAAATGCCGGGTTTGTTGCACTTGCTGCAATTCTTGCAGGCTGGCATCGATCTCCTGGGCGCTGCCGGCCGGATGGCCGAGCCCGGTCAGGACATTGCGTAACACCGATGGCGCGACTTTTTGTGGGCGGCCGTTGGCATCGATCCAGTCGACGGCCAGGCCAGCGCGGCTGGCCAGTATTTCCAATTGCGCATCGCTCATGGGCGCTCTCCATCCGGGGGTAGCAAAGGGGCTGCGGTCGTGAGGCTGACTAGCGCGCAATACGGGGCAAGGGTGCCCTGATTCAGCAGGTCGGCGGACTTCGGCGGGTGTTCGAACAACAACGAAGTGCCGGCCTGTGGGGAGTGGACCACCGGCTTGTCGCTGAGGTTCAGGTCAATGCGCAGCAGGCTGCCATCGCCCAGTTGCCAGCGTGCGCTCACCGCGCCTGGCGCCAGTACCTCGGCACCCAACGGGTGTGCACCGGGCAGGTGCGCGATGATCTGCTCGTGGCGGATTTTCAGCAGTTGGCGATACAGCGCGTAAATGGCCGATTGCCCGCTCTCCGTCAGATTCGGTCGTGAGTCTTCGAAGGTTTGCTGCGCGTTCGGGTCGGGAATCTGTTCACGCCTGGCCGGGTCCGAAAATGCATCGAACGCGCAAAATTCGTTACGCCGACCTTCGCGAACGAGTTCCGCCAGTTCGCCGTGATGGCTGGTGAAAAACAGGAACGGTTGCTCGACGGCAAACTCGTCGCCCATGAACATCAGCGGGATCATCGGCGATAACAGCAACAACGCCGTCGCGGCTTTCAAGGCGTCAGGGTGGGCGAGTTGGTGCAGCCGTTCGCCGAATGCGCGATTGCCGATCTGGTCATGGTTCTGCAAGAACAGCACAAACGCCGTGGGCGGCAAATGACCGCTGGGCTCGCCGCGAGCTACGCCGTGGCGGTTGGTGTGGCCCTGGAACACAAAGCCCTGGCTCAGGCAGCGCGCCAACTGTTCGGTAGGGTTGTCGGCATAGTCGGCGTAATAGGCCTCGGTTTCACCGGTCAGCAGCACGTGCAAGGCGTTGTGGCCGTCGTCGTTCCACTGCGCGTCGTAACCTTCCTGCAGCAGGCTGGCCTGGTTGTGTTCGTTTTCGACCGTCAGCCACACGTGGCGCGCCGGGTCGATTTGCTGCCGGATGCGTTGCGCCAGTTCCTGTAGAAAGTCCGGGCTTTTGATTGCGTGCACCGCGTCGAAGCGCAAACCGTCAAAGCGGTATTCCAGCAACCACATCAACGCATTGTCGATAAAGAAGTCGCGCACCTCGCGTCGCCGGAAGTCGATGGCCGCACCCCAAGGCGTGTGCTTGTCTTCATTGAAGAACGCCTTGGCGTAGCGATGCAGGTAATTGCCGTCCGGGCCGAAGTGGTTGTAGACCACATCGAGCATCACCGCCAGACCATGGCCGTGGGCGCTGTCGATCAGGTGCTTGAGTTGCTCGGGCGTGCCATAGGACGCCTGGGGCGCGTAGGGCAGAACCCCGTCGTAGCCCCAATTGCGATCACCGGGAAATTGCGCCAGCGGCATCAGTTCGATGGCGGTAACGCCCAGTCCGGCAAGCCGCGCCAGGTGCTGCTCGACCTCGACAAAACCGCCAAGCGCACCGACGTGCAACTCGTAGATCACCGCCTCGTTCCAGGGCCGGCCCAGCCAGTCGCGGTGTCGCCAGGTGTAGGCGAGGGGATCGACCACCACGCTGTGCCGGTGAATGTCACCGGCCTGAGCGCGGGAGGCCGGGTCGGGCACCTCGAGTTCGCCATCAATGTTGTAGCGGTAACGCGTGCCCGCAGGACAGCGCGTCTTGATCACGAACCAGCCATCGGCCTGAGGCAGCAACGGCAAGGACTGTCCATCTTCCAGTTCGACACTGACAAAAAAAGCATCCGGCGCCCACAAGGCAAAACGCGTGTGCTCTGCGTCCAGCATGATTGCGCCGTGGGGCCAGGTCTCAAGGGTCCGTAACGGCATCGTTGAAAACCTCTTACTGTTTGTTCGATTTCCCCAGCGCTTTAGCCACCAGCTGTTCGTAGAGTTCGGCGTAGGGTTCGACGGCTTTGCACCAGTTGAACGGTGCGGCCATGGCCCGGCAACGCATGGCATTGAGCAAGCCAGGAAAGGCGAACACTTTGAAGGCGCGGCTCAGGGCTTCCTGATAGCTCTCGACCGTGGATTCGTCGAACAGGAAACCGGTCACGCCGTTTTCGATGGTGTCGGCCAGGCCGCCGGTGTTGCGTGCCACCGGCAACGAACCAAAACGCTGGGCGTACATCTGGCTCAAGCCGCACGGTTCATAACGCGAGGGCATCAGCAGGAAATCGCTGCCGGCGAACATGCGGCGGGCGTCGGTTTCGTTGAAGCCGATGCGCACGCCGATCTGCCCAGGAAAGCGCAGGGCCAGTTCACGCATGGCCTGTTCTTCTTCCGGCTCGCCGCGCCCGATGATCGCGATCTGGCCACCGGATTTGACGATGTACTCGGACACGGCTTCCGTCAGGTCCAGGCCTTTCTGATAGACCAGGCGAGAGACCACGGCGAACAGCGGACCTTCGGAGTCGTCCAGCCCGAACAGCTCGCGTACGTGCGCCGCGTTGACCGCTTTGCCTTCCCAGTCACCGATGCTGAACGGACGGAACAGGTGGCTGTCAGTGGCGGCGTCCCAGCTTTCATCGATGCCATTGGGAATCCCGCTGAGCAGGCCTTGCTGGGTTTTGGCGGCGAGAAAACCGTCGAGGCCGCAGCCGAAGGCCGGCGTGGTGATTTCCTGGGCGTAGGTGGCGCTGACGGTGGTGATGTGGCTCGAATAAGCCATGCCGGCCTTGAGGAACGACATCTTGCCGTAAAACTCCATGCCTTCCTGTTGCAGGGCATGCGCGGGAATGCCCAGCTCGGGGCACGACCCCAGGCTGGTCACGCCTTGATAAGCGAGGTTGTGAATGGTGAACAGCGTCGGCGTGCGTTGACCGCGCCAGTGCATATAGGCGGGGGCCAGGCCGGCGGGCCAGTCATGGGCGTGCACCAGGTCCGGGCACCAGTGGATTTGTGCGAGGTTGGCGGCGATGTCGGCAGCCGCCAGGCCCAGGCGGGCGAAACGAATATGGTTGTCCGGCCAGTCGCGACCGTTGTTGGCGCCGTAAGGTGAACCTTCGCGCTCGTAGAGTTCAGGGCAGATCAACACGTAAATGACCAGGCCGTCAGGCATGTCCATGCGCCCGATCTTGCAGGCAGGCAGCGCGGCATGACCGCCGAGCTCACCAATAATGTGGATCGGGTTTTCGCTGTGCAGCACTTGCGGGTAACCGGGGATCAGCACACGCACATCGTGCAATTTCGCCATGGCCCGGGGCAGCGCCGCGGAAACGTCACCCAGACCGCCGGTCTTCACCAGGTCGGCGATTTCCGAGGTCACAAACAACACTTTCTTTCTGTTGGGATTCTGACTGACCACCGGCGTCAACGTCTTGGTACCCGTGACGCTGATCGATTGGGCACTTGGGGCGCTCACGGCGCTCGTTTCGCCGACCTGCTGATGAGCACGTTCTCCCTGGATATCTAATGCCGTACTGATCATATGAATCTCCCGTGTTGTTGATCTAATTCTAGGTCTGGCAAACGGTGTTTCGTGGCCAAATCCTGTGGCCGGGCGCAAACGCGCTACGCATCGGTGAGCAAACGCTGCCCATGCGTTAAAGCAGAATGGCTGGAGTGGCCGTTGCAAGGATTGCACCAGTCGCAACGCACCTACCTTTCAGAGGACCGGCCACAAATGGCAAAAGTTTCGATTTTTTTGACACTTTGTGACCGACCGGTTTTGCCCCGCGAAAAGGAGTCTAGGCCAGAACTTAGAGCGGTGAAGGCCAGTTGGCAAAATTGTTCGACAATCGGTTCAAAGCGGTACGGACGTACCGCAAAGGCAGCGGAACGCCCCGACGAAGGGCATGTTTTTTCGCAATTCAGCCCCAAAAAGTAACCTGTCAGTCACATGAATGTGCGAGGGCGATTACGGCTGCGCACTGTTGTGGTGCGCTCGCAGGTCCCGCTTTTGGCCGAACCGCTGCCTTACTGCGGCGCGGGTTGCCTTGTTATAGTTCGGGCCTCATTTTTTGCCCGGTAAAGGATCACTGCCATGTCTCAGTACACTGCGTTCACCGTCGAACTGGCCGATAAAATTGCCCATGTGCAGATCAATCGTCCGGAAAAGATCAACTCGATGAACGCCGCGTTCTGGAGCGAGATCATTGAGATCTTCCAGTGGATCGATGACACCGACGAAGTCCGGGTGGTAGTGCTCAGCGGCGCCGGCAAACATTTTTCCTCCGGTATCGACCTGATGATGCTGGCCGGCGTGGCCAATGAGCTGGGCAAGGACGTCGGCCGCAATGCGCGCCTGCTGCGCCGCAAGATCCTCGCGCTGCAAGCGTCCTTCAATGCCGTCGACAACTGCCGCAAGCCGGTGCTGGCAGCAATCCAGGGTTATTGCCTGGGTGGCGCGATCGACCTGATTGCCGCCTGCGACATGCGTTATGCCGCCGAAGACGCGCAATTCTCGATCAAGGAAATCGACATCGGCATGGCCGCCGACGTTGGCACCTTGCAACGCTTGCCGCGGATCATCGGTGACGGCATGCTGCGTGAACTGGCTTACACTGGTCGCTCGTTTGGCGCCGAGGAAGCGCGCAGTATCGGCCTGGTCAATCGCGTCTACAGCGACGCCGCCAGCCTGCTCGACGGTGTCATGGGCATTGCCCGGGACATCGCCGGCAAGTCGCCGATTGCGATCACCGGCACCAAAGAGATGATCAGCTACATGCGCGACCATCGCATTGATGACGGCCTTGAATACGTCGCTACCTGGAACGCCGCCATGCTGCAATCCACTGACTTGCGCGTGGCCATGGCCGCCCATATGAGCAAACAGAAACCCGAATTTCTGGATTGATTGAAAAATGACTTCACGCTGGACCACTGCAGTACTGGACACCGATCAACCGGGCGGCTGGGCCGTTGCGCGCAGCCCCGAAGGCTTCCTGTTCGACGACAATGGCGCGCTGTTCCCGCGTGAATGGCTCAAGCGCCAGGACCTGCCGGTTCTGGCCGAGCACGGCATCGGTCATCTGGATGGCGAACCGGTCTACCTGCTGGAGCTGCGCAGCCACAGCGAAGTACCGGGCTGCAACTGGAAAGGCTTGCGGGCGTTCATGCTCGATGGCGATCACGCGGTTTACAAAGTGTTGGGTTATGCCGCGCAGATCGGCACCTGGGCCCGCGAACACCGTTTTTGCGGTAACTGCGGGCAGGCGACCTTGCAGGTGCCGCGTGAGCGGGCGATGTATTGCGAGCCGTGCAATTTGCGCTATTACCCGCGGATTTCGCCGAGCATGATCGTGCTGATCACCCGTGGCGATGAAGTCTTGCTGGCGCGCTCGCCACGGTTTGTCACCGGGGTCTACAGCACGCTGGCGGGATTTGCCGAGCCGGGCGAGTCTGCTGAAGACTGCCTGATTCGCGAGGTGCGTGAAGAGGTGCAGATCGAGGTCAAGAACATCCAGTACATGGGCAGTCAGTGCTGGCCGTTCCCGCACTCGATGATGCTCGGCTTCCACGCCGAGTACGCCGGCGGCGAGATTGTCTGCCAGGAGGACGAGATCGAGGACGCCCAGTGGTTCAACGTGCACGAGCTGCCGCCGTTGCCGGCGTCACGCTCGATTGCCCGTTACCTGATCGACGTCTATGTGGCGCGGCGTTTAGGCCACGCTGAACCAGTGCTGCCAGGCTAGGCGCACAGTCAGGCCCAGCACCACGGTGATGAACACCGGGCGAATGAACTTGGCTCCGCCGCTGATGGCGGAGCGCGCACCAAAAAACGCACCGACCATCACCGACAGGCCCATGCTCAGGCCGATGATCCAGTCCACTTGCCCGGAAAAGATGAACACCGACAGCGCCGCAATGTTGCTGACGAAGTTCATGCTGCGCGCCACGCCGCTGGCCTTCACCAGGTCGATGGGGTACATCAGCAGGCTGCTCACGGTCCAGAACGCGCCGGTGCCGGGGCCGGCCACGCCGTCGTAGAAACCGAGGCTGAAGCCTTGGGTCGATTGCCACTTTTTCTTGATCGGTGCCTCGCTGTCCAGCGGCGCTTTCGGCGTGCCACCGAACAACAGGTAGAGGCCGCAGGCGAACACGATCACCGGCAGCATTTTGTTCAGCCATTCGGCGGGCAGGTAATGCGCGACTACGGCACCGGTCAACGCGCCGACCAAAGTGCCGACGATGGCGTGCACCCACTGCCGGGGATGGAACAGTTTGCGCCGATAGAAAGTGAAACTGGCGGTGGCCGAGCCGAAGGTCGAACTGAGTTTGTTGGTGCCCAGCACCAGGTGCGGCGGCAGGCCAGCGGTCAATAGCGCCGGCGTGGTCAACAGACCACCGCCGCCGGCAATGGCGTCGATGAAACCGGCAATGAAGGCGACGACGGCCAGGATGGCGAGGGTGGTGAGGTCAACGCTGAGTTCGAAAGGCATGGAAATGGGCTTATTCGGCGGGGTGCAGCAAAGGGCTGCGGGGAAGGGCCGATATCTTACCTATATCCAACTTCTGCGGCGACTGGTCTGGCCTCTTCGCGGGCAAGCCTCGCTCCTACAGGGGAATGCGCTTAACCGTAGGAGCGAGGCTTGCCCGCGAAGACTGACTTGCAGGCGCTACATCACTTGGCGGCCGGCCCATTCCCGATCTGCCACACAAACGGCGGTTCAGTCCCGTTAATCTCCCAATCCCCGACAATCCGCGCCTTGTAGATCACCGGATTGTGCGAAGACACGGTCCGCGCATTACGCCAATGCCGGTCCAGCGACTTGCCCTGACGCACATCCGAAGCCCCCAGCGCATTGAACAGCTCGGTGGTCGCCCGCTGAATCAGCTCCGACACCACCACCTGCGCTTTCGCCGATTCGAGCTCCGCTGCAACATTCGCCGCCCGCTCCAGCGCGTCATCCCCCGAAAACCGCGCGAAATACGCCCGCTGCGCCGGTTGTGCAGCCTTCAACGCGCTCGCTTCGGCGGCGTACACCAGCGCCGCCACTTCACCGACGACTTGTTGAACTTGTGAATCCTCGCTGACGCGCTGGGCATTGCCATGGCTGTAAATACGTTTGCGCTCACGTACCTGATGCGCCACGTCGCGCAAAGCGGCGCGACCGATTCCGGCCAGCGTGGCCAACAACACGAGCTGATAGAACGCCGTCTGGTATTTGAAACGGGTGGCGAAGTCGATAACGTTTTCGGCGTCCACCTCGGCGTCGATAAACCGCGACGTGCCGCTGCCCGTGGTGCGCTGACCGAAACCGTCCCAGTCATCGCTTTGCACGATCCCCGGTTGCCGAGTGCGCACCGCTGCGATGACATCGCCGCCGGTATCACTGCGCTGGGCGTAGACGTCGATCCAGTCGGAAAACAGGCTGCCGGTGCTGTAGAACTTTTCACCGTTGAGTCGCCAGCCGTCGCCGTTGGGCGAGACTTTGGTGATCACGTCGCCAATCGCCACATTGCCGATTTCAGTCCAGGCGCAGCCGACAATGTCGCCGTCGACAAAGCGTTTGAACCACAGATCCCGTGCCGGCCCTGGCGTGGCGTTCAAGCGGTCCTCGGCAAACGCGAAATGCCCCCGCAGTGCCTGGGGCACGTTGGAATCGGCTTCGGCCAGTTCGATCAGCAACTCAAACAGCTGCGGCAGGGAGGCGCCGCCACCCCCATATTCCACCGGCACGCGCACCGCGCCGAAACCGGCTTCCTTCAGCCACTGGATGGGCTCGTAAGGCAGGCTGCGCGACTGTTCACGCTCAACGACACCGGCGGCGATGCGCTGGAAAATAGGACGGAATCTTGCGGCCAGCGCTTCATAGTCAGTGCCAATGGACAGCGGGTTGATTACCTGGTGTTCGGTCATGGGACAGCTCCTTGGATCGGCAGTGGATGCCAAGGGGGATTGCATGGTCCATGCCGGAGAGGGGCAGCCAGGATTTGCGGGGCGTACGTGCGTCAATGTGGCCTGAACTGTTGCTGCAGCAACAGCGCCGTAGCAAATTGCCCTGTCACACCCAGAACCCTGTGGGAGCGAGCCTGCTCGCGATGGCGGTTGCACATACAACAGATGTGTTGGCTGACACACCGCCATCGCCGGCAAGCCGGTCTCGCTCCCACAGGGTTCTGCGGTTGGCTCGGGAAAGTACTGGCACGGTTGCTGCTCTCACCCCAGGACTTCCTAACGTCCCGAGGACACGTCAATGAGTCAGCAAGCCGTCAAATTTGCCTACTGGGTGCCGAACGTCAGCGGCGGGCTGGTGGTCAGCAAGATCGAACAACGCACCCACTGGGGCATCGACTACAACCGCAAACTGGCGCAACTGGCTGAAGCGGCGGGGTTCGAATATGCCCTGACGCAGATTCGCTTCACCGCCGGTTACGGTGCCGAGTACCAGCATGAATCGGTCGCCTTCAGCCACGCGCTGCTCGCCGCCACCACCACATTGAAAGTCATCGCGGCGATCCTGCCCGGCCCCTGGCAACCCGCGCTCGCGGCCAAGCAACTGGCGACCATCGATCAACTGACCAACGGCCGCATCGCGGTGAACATCGTCAGTGGTTGGTTCAAGGGTGAATTCCAGGCCATCGGCGAACACTGGCTGGAGCACGACGAGCGCTATCGCCGCTCCGAAGAATTCATTCGCTCGCTCAAAGGCATCTGGAGCCAGGACAACTTCACCTTTCGCGGTGACTTCTACCGTTTCGACAATTACAGCCTCAAACCGAAACCGCTGGGCCAGCCGGAAATCTTTCAGGGCGGCAGCTCCCGTGCAGCACGGGACATGGCGGCGCGAGTTTCGGACTGGTACTTCACCAACGGCAACACGCCGGAAGGCATCAAGGCGCAAGTCGACGATATCCGCAGCAAGGCCGCCGCGAACAATCACTCGGTGAAGGTCGGGGTCAACGCGTTCGTCATCGCCCGCGACACCGAAGAAGAGGCTCGCGCAGTGCTGGCGCAGATCATCGATCAGGCTGATCCGGAAGCGGTGAATGCCTTTGGCGATGCGGCGAAACAGGCGGGCAGGGCATCACCGGAAGGCGAGGGTAATTGGGCCAAATCAACGTTCGAGGATCTGGTGCAGTACAACGACGGCTTCAAGACCAACCTGATCGGCACGCCCCGGCAAATTGCCGAGCGGATTGTGGCGTTGAAAGCGGTGGGCGTGGATTTGGTGCTGGCGGGGTTTCTGCACTTTCAGGAAGAGGTGGAGTATTTCGGCAAGCGGGTGCTGCCGTTGGTGCGGGAGCTGGAGGCCGAGGCCAGCGTGAAACAAGCCGAAGTCGCCTGACCACCACAAAAACTTGTAGGAGCCGGCTTGCCGGCGATGGCGGTATCACAGACAACATCTTCGTTGAATGTGAGGACGCTATCGCCGGCAAGCCGGCTCCTACAGGGGGGAGATGTGTGTTTACAGACCTAGGTCAGACAGTCCCGGATGATCATCCGGGCGACGCCCCAGCGGCCAGTGGAACTTGCGGTCGCTTTCCTTGATCGGCATGTCGTTGATGCAGGCGAACCGGTTGGCCATCAGGCCGTTCTCGTCGAACTCCCAGTTTTCGTTGCCGTAGGAACGGAACCAGTTGCCCGAGTCGTCGTGCCATTCATAGGCGTAGCGCACGGCGATGCGGTTGCCGGTGAACGCCCAGAGTTCCTTGATCAGTCGATAGTCCAGTTCCTTGGCCCATTTGCGTGTCAGGAAACCTTTGGCTTCTTCACGGTTGTAGGCGAATTCGGCGCGGTTGCGCCATTTGGTGTCCAGTGTGTAGGCCAGAGACACACGCTCTGCATCACGGGAGTTCCAGCCATCTTCGGCCAGGCGAACTTTTTCGATGGCCGATTCACGGGTAAACGGCGGCAATGGCGGACGAACTTCGGCGTTAGACATTTAAAGTCTCCCAATAATATTAAAGTTCAAGCAAGTTGTCGGGCTTGTTTAAAGTGTTACAGGTCCAATAACTTTCGCGCCATGCATTGCGCATTATCGGCGGCACTGTGATCACCCATGACAAGCGCCACGGTAATGGCGCCATCGATCAGGATCAGCAGCTGTTTGGCCAGCGTCTCCGGGTCGGTTGCGCCATGTTCGGTGCAGAGCTCGCGCACGTAGTCGAGCAGCTTCTGTTTGTGTTCTTTGGCAACCAGCCGGACCGGGTCTTGCGGGTCGCCGGTTTCACCGCTGGTGTTGATGAAAGCGCAGCCACGGAAGCCTTCGGAGGCAAACCAGGCCTTGAGCACGGTAAACAGGTTGAGCAGCCGGTCGGCCGGGGTTTCGGCCTGGTCGACGGCACTTCTGTACCAGAGCATCCAGCGCACGTCGCGGCGTTGCAGGGCGGCGACGGTCAACTCCTCCTTGTTGGCGAAGTAGCGGTAGATGCTTTTTCTGGAGACGCCGGCGGTTTTCACCAGAAGATCCATGCCCGTGGCAGCGATGCCACTTTTGTAGATCAACTTTTCGGTGACATCCAGAATGATGTCGCGTGTGTCGTTGCTAGTGATTTCGTTCATGTGGCGTACAGTAGAACGATCGTTCTCCTTGGTCAAATATTATTTTGTGGCGACCATGAAATCGCCTTCGCGGGCAAGCCTCGCTCCTACTGGGGATCGCATACCTCTGTAGTAGCGAGGCTTGCCGGCGAAGGGGTCATTACAGACCGTAACAAGACCCAAACCCCTCCATGGTGTAAGCTCTCAACCTCTCCGGATTCGACCCATTGCGAGCCCTATGCCGTCGCTTTTCAAACGCTCTCTGCTGCCCAAACTGCGCAGTTTTCCGCTGACCGCCGATGCCGTCACCATCCTCTCTGGCGCTGCCGAATTCCGTCGTTGCCTGTTGGAAAAAATTGCCCAGGCGACCCGGCGCATTTATATCGTCGCGCTGTACCTGCAACAGGATGAAGCCGGCCAGGAAATTCTCGATGCCTTGCACGCGGCCAAACTGGCGCGTCCGGAACTGGACGTGGTGGTGGTCGTCGACTGGCTGCGCGCCCAGCGTGGCTTGATCGGTGCCGGCAAACAGCCGGGCAATTCGGCGTGGTATCAGGAAACCACCCGAACCCACGCCAGCGTGGTCCCGGTGTACGGTGTGCCAGTGCAGACCCGCGAGCTGTTCGGCGTGCTGCATTTGAAAGGCTTCGTGATCGATGACTGCGTGATCTACAGCGGCGCGAGCCTGAACAACGTTTATCTGCACAAATTCGACAAATACCGCTACGACCGTTATCACCTGCTGCACAACGGCGCCCTGGCCGATTCGATGCAACACCTGGTTCAGCACGGCCTGGTCGCCTCGAAAGCGGTGCATCGCCTCGATTTGCCGAACCTGCCGACCACCCGCAGCCTGCGCCACGACATCGGCGACCTGCGCAGCCGCCTGAAACATGCGGCGTACGACACCACGACGGGCACCACGGTTAAAGACGGTTTGTCGGTCAGCCCATTGCTTGGGGTCGGCAAGAACAACCCGTTGAGCCGGGTAATCTGCGAGTTGATCGCCAGTGCCCAGCATCAACTGACGATCTGCACGCCGTACTTCAACCTGCCGTTGGCGGTCACCCGGGAGATCAACCGGGCATTGGCCCGGGGGGTGAAGATCGACATCGTGGTCGGCGACAAAACCGCCAACGACTTCTACATCCCGCCGAGCGAGCCGTTCAAGGTGATCTCGGCGTTGCCGTACCTCTACGAGATCAGCCTGCGGCGTTTCGCCAATCGTCATCATCGCAGCGTCGACAGCGGTCAGTTGAACCTGCACCTGTGGAAGGACGGCGATAACACCTATCACCTTAAAGGCATGTGGGTCGATCAGCGTTACACCTTGCTGACCGGCAACAACCTCAATCCGCGCGCATTCCGTCTCGACCTGGAAAACGCGCTGCTGATTGATGACCCCAAAGGTGAATTGCTGGAGCCGCGTCGCAGTGAGCTGGCGGAGATTTTCCAGCACACCACGCGCATCGAGCGTTATCAGGACCTGCAAACCCTGCCGGATTACCCGGCGGGCGTGGCCAAGTTCCTCAAGCGTGTCAGTCGTGTGCGCATTGAACGCTTGCTCTATCGCATCCTATAAAGCCTGACGCTGCCGGGGCCCTGGCCACAGGGCCACCAGCAGCAACAACGCAGCCGCCACCAGATACGGCAAACGCGGTTCGATGCCGTAGATCAGCGTGGCGGTCAACGGCCCGATCACCACGCCGAACCCTTGGGCGGCGCCGATGGAACCTGCGGTCGCGCCTTGCTCCGAGGCCTCGACCGCATTGGCGGCAAGCGCGGCGAAGGACGGGAAAATCAGGCCCATGCCGCTCGCCGAGACAAAGAACCCCAGCCACAACCCCCACGCCGAATCGACCATGATGCTGCCGGAAAACCCCAGCGCAGCGACCATCGCGCCGACCCGGATCAGCCGTAGAGGCGGCCATTCCAGTCGACGCACAACCAACTGCGAACAGATCAACGCGAAGCCGACCATGGTCAGGGCGATACCGGCCGTTTGCGCGGCGTCGGCCGGGCTCATGCCCAGTCGATCGATGGCGAAGAAGCCAACGGTGATCTGCGCGACAGAAACGCACAGCATCGCCACGAACGCGACCGCCATGGGCCGGCGCAACCGTGGATCGTTGAGGTGCACCTTGCGCGGTGCCTGACGCAAGTGCAGTTCCTGGGCCTTGAGCTTGTAACGCAGCACGAGGAATGCCATCAGCGGTAGAAACGCCATGGCGTAGAAGGGCAGGCTCAGGCTGTATCGGGACAGCAACGCCGCTATCGCCGGGCCGACCACCAGCCCGCAGGCGTTGGCAGCGCCCAGCGCGGCCATGGCTTTGGCGCGGTGTTGCGGCTCGACGTTGTCGGCAATCAGTGCATTGCAGCCGACCGGGATCGCCGCATAGAACACGCCGATCAGCCCGCGTCCGAGCATCAGCCCGATAAACGCCAGCGCCGCTGAAGGCAGGAATCGCAAAGACGTGTCGATGAACAGGCACAAGGCCCAATAGGCGAGGGTGAATCCCGCAGTGCCGAGCAACAGAATGCGTCGTCGTCCGAAGCGGTCGCTGGCCTGACCCCATGGGCGCGCCAGCACCATCCAGATCACCCCGGACACCGTCACCGCCGCACCGGCCTGCCAGGTGGCCAGGCCCAACACCCGGGCGATGGGCCCGATCAAAGAAACGAACGCCATCATTGCCATGGTGCAGGCCATGTTGGCGACCATGAGCGGGCGCAGGTCGAAGGTTGAAGCGGACATGGGTGAGTCTTCCGTGAGCTTTTATTATTGGCGGGGGATGGTATCGCGGGTTATGCAATTCATCAGGAAAATGTGTTGCCGGTGAAAATGCCTTCGCGAGCAAGCCCGCTCCCACATTGGAATTGTGTACGACACAAAACTAATGTGGGAGCGGGCTTGCTCGCGAAGGGGCCCGCAAAGACGCAACAAAAACTCAGTTCAGTCCGAGTTTCCCACGCAACGTCGACAAATCCTCAGCCAACGTATTCACCGGCCCAACCAGCGCCTTGCGATCGCTGTCCTTCACCTTGTCATAGGTCTCAAAACCGCCATCCCTGGTTTTGTACTTCGCCAGCGTCTTGTTCACCGTGGCAAAGTTTTTGTCGACCTTGGCAATGAACGCCGTGTCCTGCTTCTCGATCTGTGGACGGAACAGGTCGACGATTTTCTTCGCGCCGTCGATATTGCCCTGGAAGTCATACAGGTCGGTGTGGCTGTAACGATCCTCTTCGCCGGAGATCTTGGTGGCGGCGACTTCTTCCAGCAGCGCCGCCGCGCCGCCCACCACTTTCTCCGGCGGGAAGGTCAGGCCGGCCACGCGGGTTTGCAGGTCCTTGACGTCTTTGTTCAAGCCATCCGCCAGTTCGCCCAGGCCCTTGGTGCTCTTCTCGGAAAACAGCGAGTATTCGATGCGGTGGAAACCGGTGAAGTCTTCGGCTTTCACGCCTTTTTCGTGGTCGTCGACACGGGAGTCGATGGAGGCGTCGAGGTCACTGAACAGCTCGGCAATCGGCTCGATCGATTCGTAGTAAACCCGGGTCGGCGCGTAGAGTTTTTGCGCGGTGGCCAGATCACCTTTCTTCACCGCATCGGTGAATTTCTGAGTGTGGCTGGCCAGTTCGTCCAGTTGCTCGGTGACGTAGATTTTGTAATCCGAAATCGGCCCCACCAGTTCCAGCGGCGCCGTCGCCGCGAAAGCCGAAAACGGGGTGTTGAGCAAACCAAGGGTCAGCAATAACGCGAGTGGCGACTTTTTCATGGGACGGTTCCGTGTTGGGGGTTGGTTAGGCGGTGGCTTTTGTTTGTGCGGCGTAGAGCAGCGAGCGACCGATGAAATCCTGGTCGCCCGTCACACCCGGCAGGGTGAAGAAGTACCCGCCGCCGACCGGCTTGAGGTACTCCTCGAGCGGCTCGCCGTTGAGCCGGGTTTGCACGGTGATGAAGCCTTTTTCCAGGTCGGCCTGGTAGCAGATGAACAGCAAGCCCATGTCCAGCTGACCGTTCTTGTTCACGCCGTTGGAGTAGTTGAACGGCCGGCGCAGGATCAGGTTGGCCTGACTCGCGGCGGTGCGCGGGTTGGCCAGTCGGATGTGCGCGTCGAGCTTGGTCAGCTTGCCTTCCGGGTCCTTGGCGTAATCCGGAACCTCGGTTTCATGCGCACCACCCATAGGGGCGCCGGTGCTTTTGATCCGGCCGAGAATGCTTTCCTGTTCCTGCAATGGCGTGCGGTCCCAGCGCTCGACGAAGTTGCGGATGATCCGCACCGCTTGATAGCTGCCGTTGACGGCCCACGCCGGTTCGTCGCTGCCGGGCTGGACCCAGACGATGCGATCCATGGCCTTGGCGTCGTTGGAATCGGGATTGGCCGAGCCGTCGCGAAAACCCAGAAAGTTACGCGCACTCTGCGCCGGCACACCGGGTTTCGCCGGTGCCTGGGGTGGCACGCTGCCTTCCTGTTTCCAGCGCACCAGCAGCAAGTCCGGCAGGTTTTTCACGATGTCGCGCAGGGCGTGGATGTTGGTGTCGGTGGTGTTGGCGCAGAACTGCAAACTCAGGTCGCCGTGGCAGCAATCGGCTTCCAGCGCATCGTTGGGGAAACCGACCATGCGGCTCAGCCGTTTCGGTTTGGCGTGGGCCAGGCCGAAGCGTTCGTCGAACAACGATTCACCCACCGAGACGGTGATGGTCAGGTTGTCCGGCGTGACCACCGGGCCAAGAATCCCTGAATCCACTGGCGGCAGTTTCGGATCGACCTGCGCCACCGGGCCGCCCTTCATCAGGAACGCGATGCGCTCATTGAGCGTGCGGAACAGCCGTTCGAGGTCTTCGCGGTCACTGGCCAACACATCAAACGACACCAACATGCCCGACGCCGGGCGCGGGGTGACGATGCCGCTTTGGTGCTGGCCGTGGAAGTCGTGGTGGTCTTCGGTCCGGTCGCTGCTCGGTGCTTCGGTGACTTGCGCCGGGCTGGCGGCCATGGCCGGGCAGCTCAATGCCGAAGCGGCCAACGCCACACCGGTGGCGCCCATGCCCATCAATACCCGGCGACGCTGGAGGTTGAATTGCTCTGAATCGTTCATCTGAATGTCGTCTTCTGCTACAGGCCGGAAAGGCCAAGGGCGGGATCGATTCCATCGAGTGCATCGGCCAGTGCCTTGGCCTTGTCGGCGATCTGTTTGCGTTGCGCGGCGCCGACCGTGTCATAGCTCGCATAGCCGTCCTTGACCTTGAAACCGTTGAGTTCGGCATCAAGGCTGGCGACAGCGCTGTCGAGGGCCGGCAGCAGTTCGGCGGCGGACTTGGTCAGCAACGGGCGCAACAGGTCGACGACTTTGCGGGCAGCTTCGAGGTTGCCGGCGAAACCGTACAAGTCGGTGTGGCTGTAGCGTTCTTCTTCACCGCTGCTGGCGCGCACATCTCCGAGGTTATTGAGGTTGCGCACCACGATGCTGACCAGTTGTTCCGGGGGCAGCGATTGCGCGAGCAGTTGTTGCTTGAGCGTGGTGACGTCGGTCAGCAGCTGTTGGGCTACTGGTGTCAGGCCGTCGAGGTTGCGTTGCTGGAACAGCGCATATTCCAGGCGATGGAAACCCACGAAGCCGGGGTCCTGCTCACGCTTTTCAAAGTAATCGGCACGGGCGTTGATGGCGTTGTCCAGTTCCGCCAGGCGTTGCGTGGCCGGGGCAATGCGTTGGTAGGCACTGCGCGCCGGGACGTACAAGGCTTGTGCCTGACTCAGGTCACCGGCTTCGATGGCTTGTTCGAGCGCGGTGACGGCTTTGATCAGCGCGGTACTTTGGCTGCTCAGGTAAACGCGGAACTCCGACAACGGCCCGACGAAAGCCACCATCGACGGCTTGGCCTTGGCGGCGGCATCGGACGCCGCGGTCGGTGTCACGTGCAACGTGCCACGCGGGTTGCTCAGCAGGCCGCAGGTGATCGCGTAGTCGCCGGGCAGCAGGTTGGCGTTGATCACCTGACTCAGGCCGGGCGCGATGTTTTCCCGTTCTTCGACCACCAGCACGCCGTCAAGGATTTCCCATTCAACGGCGCGATCCGAGCGGTTGACGATGCGGAAACTGGCGCGACCGGCCGGCACCGTCAACGCGTTCGGTTCGCAGCTGTGGGGGTGAATGGTCACCAGCACTTCGTCATGGTTGGCCTGGCGTTTGGCCGCGGCCATTTTCGAGGCGTAGTAGAACAGGCCACCGGCGGCGATCATCACGATCACCGAACCGGCCACCGCCCAGCGCAAGGCACGGGGAGGGGAGGCCTGAGGTGGGGCTTGATTTGACATGGGTGCCCTTACTGACTGGAAACTATTGAGTGGTCTCAACGCACAGACCCCTTGTGGGAGCGAGCCTGCTCGCGATGGTCGTCAACGATGACGCTGGAGGCCTGATGCACCGCGGCGCTCTTATCGCGAGCAAGCTTGCTCCTACAAAGAAGCGGAAGAAGGTTGTTTAGCGGGTGCCGGCGCCGGAAAAAAAAAACATCACCAACGCCACCAGCAGGTAAATCAGATAAGCGCCGAGGGTGCTGACAGTCGGCGCATCCTGATACCCGAACATCCCGGCCAGCACCGAGCCCAGCGGGCCGTCCATTGGCAGCGTGGTGCTGAAATCGAACAGCACGGTTTGCAGCTGATTCCACACCCCGGCCTCATGCAGCGCCTGCACCGAGTTGGCGAGAATGCCGGCGGCTACCACGAGGATGAACAGCCCGGTCCAGCGAAAGAACGCGCCGAGGTTCAGGCGCATGCTGCCGGTGTAAATGAGGAAGCCAACGATGATCGCCAGGATCAGGCCGAGCAGGGCGCCAATCGGTGCCGCCGGACCTTCGCTTTGCTGGAACACCGCGAGCAGGAAAAACACCGTTTCCAGGCCTTCCCGAGCGACGGCGAAAAACACCATGGCGATCAGCGCCGTGACCTGATGTTTAGAGCCAGTCAGCGCCTGATCGAGGGAGACGTGCAGCGAATGCTTGATCGAACGCGCCACCTTGCGCATCCAGAACACCATGGAACTGAGGATGCCGACCGCCACCAGGCCGACCACACCTTCAAACAGTTCCTGTTGTTTCTGCGGGAACTCAGCGCTGACCAGTTCCAGGCCGCCGCCCACCAGCAGGGCCAGTGCGGCGGCGAGAAACACACCGATCCACACGGCCGGCATCCACTGGCCACGACCGGTTTGCTTGAGGTAGCTGGCGATGATGCCGACGATCAATGCGGCCTCGATGCCTTCGCGCAGCATGATCAGAAAAGGAACAAGCATTCAGCACCGTCGTGGAATTAGATAGGGTGCTAATTTGTAACATAATGACACTCATTCCCAAATGCCAATAGTTGACATTTACCTGAACCTAACCTGAACAACCCTCAACATCACCCAAGTACCCCCTGTAGGAGCGAGCGGTGCGGCGATCCGACTTGCCCGCGAAGAGGCCATGTCAGTCACTGTGGATGTTGAATGACACACTGCTTTCGCGAGCAAGCTTCGCTCCTACGGAACTGTGTCGCTGTGCGCTACTATGCCCTCCACTCAAACAACAGGGCACACCCCGCGCAATGTCGGAAAAAGACACCATTTCCATTCAACTGGTGCGTGAAGCGCTGTTGCAAAGTTGCGCCCCTGGCGCTGCCACCGACGAGGTGTTGAACAAGGTCGGCATCGATCCGGCGCTGCTGGAGTCCGCCGTTGCCCGCGTCCCGGCCACGGCCTATGCGCGTTTGTGGCGGTTGCTGGCCCGGCGTGGCGACGATGAGTTTTTTGGCATGGACCCGCGCAAGCTCAAATCCGGCAGCCTGGAGTTTCTGTGCCGCTGCTCGATGGTCCAGCCGAGCCTGGCCGCCGGCCTGACTTCGGGGCTGGGGTTTCTGTCGTTGATGCTCGAACACCTGCCCGCGCAGCTGGTTCGTCAGCAAAGTCTCGCGGAAATCGTCTTGCTGGAAGACGACCAGGACCCTCGCCGCGCGTTCACCTATTTCACCTACTGGATGATCGTTCACGGCGTTGCGTGTTGGCTGGCCGGGCGGCGGATTCCGATTCTGGCCATCGAGTTGCGCTGCCCGGAACCGGATTTCTGTGATGACTATCAGGTGATGTTTTCCGAGAACCTGCGTTTCGACCGGCCACGCACTCGAATGATTTTTTCGGCCGATTGCCTGGATCTGCCGATCAAGCGCAGCGCGGAAGAACTCAAGCGCTTCCTGGCCCATGCGCCGGCCAATATTCTGGTCAAGTACCGCGACCCGGAGAGTCTGGCGAGTCGGATCAAGCACGATTTGCGGCAATTGCCCGCCGAGCAGTGGCCGGAAACCGAACCTCTGGCACAGCAACTGTGCATGTCGGCCTCGACCTTGCGGCGGCGGCTGGCGGAGGAGGGGCAGACCTATCAAGGCCTCAAGGACGGCGTGCGCAAGGAACTGGCCATTGTCTGGCTGGCGGAGCCGAGTATCAGCTTCGCCGAAATCGCCACGCGGCTGGGGTTTGCCGATGCGAGCTCGTTCTACAAGGCGTTTCGCAAATGGTCGGGGTCGAATCCGGGGCATTATCGGAGTTTGATTCTGACCGAGGCGAGCTGATCCGGGTTTTGTGGTGATTGGGCGGGCCTCTTCGCGGGCAAGCCTCGCTCCTACAGAGAAATGCGATCCCCTGTAGGAGCGAGGCTTGCCCGCGAAGGCGTCAAACCAGGCGCCACATCTGTTGGATCTTGGCCAAACCAGTCAGACAACTTGATAGCTTTGACCATTGCCCCACCCCCCGCGCAGAGCGAGTATTTCGCTGTTGGTTACGCTTCCCCCAACCTAATAAAAATACCGAGGGATTCTGGCAATGCGCGATTACTTGTCTGCCACGTCACAGTTCAATTATCAGCACACCGTCGACGCCGCACTCGCGGGTAACCTGACGGCCCTCAATGCCTGTGTCGAGTGTTGCGACCGGCATGCGTTACCAGGTCGCATCGCGCTGTTCTGGGAAGGGCGGGACGGCACCAGTGCGACGTACACCTTCAGCGACTTGCAGGACAAGGCTGCACGTTTCGCCAATTTCCTGCTGGCGCAGGGCGTAAAGAAAGGCGACAAGGTCGCCGGCCTGCTGCCGCGCAATATCGAATTGTTGATCACCGTGTTCGCCACCTGGCGCATCGGCGCGGTGTATCAGCCGCTGTTCACCGCGTTCGGCCCCAAGGCCATCGAACACCGCTTGAGCAGCTCCGGTGCGAAAGTGGTGGTGACCGACGCGGTCAATCGCTCGAAACTCGCTGAAGTCGCCGACTGCCCGACCATCGTCACCGTCGGTGGTGCAAAAGGCCAGGGCATCGTCCGTGGCGATTTCAGTTTCTGGGCCGAACTGGCCAACTATTCCGCTGACTGCGAACCGGTGCTGCTGACCGGCGAAGACCCGTTCCTGCTGATGTTCACCTCTGGCACGACCGGCCCGTCGAAAGCGCTTTCGGTGCCGCTCAAGGCAATCGTCGCGTTCGAGAGTTACACCCGCGACGCCGTGGACCTGCGCCCTGAAGACGCCTTCTGGAACGTCGCCGATCCGGGTTGGGCCTACGGCATCTATTTCGGCGTCACCGGGCCGATGGCGATGGGGCATCCGATCACCTTTTACGATGGCCCGTTCACCCTCGAAAGCACCTGCCGGGTGATCAACAAGTACGGGATCACCAACCTCACCGGTTCACCGACCGCCTATCGTCTGCTGATCGCCGGTGGCGATGAGTTCGCTAAGTCGATCAAAGGCAAGCTGCGCATCGTCAGCAGCGCCGGCGAGCCGTTGAACCCGGAAGTGATCCGCTGGTTCGCCGACAACCTCGGCGTGGTCATTCACGACCATTACGGCCAGACCGAATTGGGCATGGTCCTGTGCAACCACCACGGCCTCGATCACCCGATCCACATGGGCGCCGCCGGTTTTGCGTCGCCGGGCCACCGTATCGTGGTGCTGGACGAGGAGTACAAGGAACTGGGTGTCGGCCAACCCGGCATCCTCGCCATCGACCGCACTCAATCGCCAATGTGCTGGTTCAACGGCTACGAAGGCGCACCGACCAAAGCCTTCGTCGGCAACTATTACCTGAGCGGCGACACCGTCGAGTGGAACCCGGACGGCAGCATCAGCTTCGTCGGCCGCAGTGACGACGTGATCACCACCTCCGGCTATCGCGTCGGCCCGTTCGATGTGGAAAGCGCATTGATCGAACACCCGGCCGTCGTCGAAGCCGCCGTAGTCGGCAAACCCGATCCGGAGCGCACCGAACTGGTCAAAGCCTTCGTCGTGCTCAGCGCGCAGTACCGCGCCGCGCCGGAGTTGGCCGAAGAGTTGCGCCAACACGTGCGCAAACGTCTGGCCGCGCACTCTTACCCACGTGAAATCGAATTTGTCAGCGAATTGCCGAAAACCCCAAGCGGCAAATTGCAGCGCTTTATCTTGCGCAACCAGGAAATCGCCAAGGCTCAAGAGGCCGCAGCGAAGAACGTTTCAGCTTGAATCCAAGGAAACAATGATGCAGATCGAAAACAAGGTTTTTCTCGTCACCGGAGGTGCCTCCGGGCTCGGTGCGGCCACGGCTGAAATGCTGGTCGCGGCCGGCGCCAAAGTGATGCTGGTGGACATGAACGCCGAAGCGGTCGCGGCCCAGGCTGAACGTCTCGGCGCGCAAAGCGTGGTCGCGGACATCAGCAACGAAGCGGCGGCAGAGGCAGCGGTGCGGGCCACGGTCAAAGCCTTCGGTGGCCTGAACGGTCTGGTCAACTGCGCCGGCATTGTGCGTGGCGAGAAGATCCTCGGCAAAAACGGTCCGCATGCACTGGCCAGTTTCAGCCAGGTGATCAACGTCAACCTGATCGGCAGCTTCAACATGCTGCGTCTGGCGTCGGCGGCCATCGCTGAAACCGAGCCGGATGCCGATGGCGAACGCGGTGTGATCATCAACACCGCTTCCGCCGCAGCCTATGACGGCCAGATCGGCCAGGCGGCCTATGCGGCATCGAAAGGCGCGATTGTCAGCCTGACCTTGCCGGCGGCTCGTGAACTGGCGCGCTTCGGTATCCGTGTGATGACCATCGCCCCAGGGATTTTCGAGACGCCGATGATGGCCGGCATGACCCCGGAAGTCCGCGATTCCCTTGCCGCTGGCGTGCCGTTTCCACCACGTTTGGGCAAACCGGCCGAGTACGCGCAGCTGGTCAGGCATATTATTGATAACAGCATGCTCAATGGCGAGGTGATCCGTCTCGACGGTGCCTTGCGCATGGCCGCCAAGTAAGGAGGATTTGTCATGACCCTTTCCCACGATCCAATCGTTATCGTCAGCGCCGTCCGTACCCCGATGGGCGGTTTCCAGGGCGAACTGAAAAGCCTGACTGCACCGCAATTGGGTGCCGCCGCGATTCGCGCCGCCGTTGAACGCGCCGGTGTTGCGCCGGACGCGGTTGAAGAAGTGCTGTTTGGCTGCGTGCTGCCCGCCGGCCTCGGCCAGGCCCCGGCGCGCCAGGCTGCACTGGGCGCCGGGCTGGATAAATCGACCCGTTGCACCACCCTGAACAAGATGTGCGGTTCCGGTATGGAAGCGGCCATCCTGGCCCATGACATGCTGCTCGCCGGCAGTGCCGATGTGGTGGTGGCGGGTGGCATGGAAAGCATGTCCAACGCGCCATACCTGCTGGACCGCGCCCGCAGCGGTTATCGCATGGGCCATGGCCGTGTGCTCGATTCCATGTTCCTCGACGGCCTGGAAGACGCCTACGACAAGGGCCGCCTGATGGGCACTTTCGCCGAAGATTGCGCTGAAACCAACGGCTTCAGCCGCGAAGCGCAGGATGCGTTTGCCATCGCTTCGACCACCCGTGCGCAGCAGGCGATCAAGGACGGCAGCTTCAAGGACGAGATCGTGCCGTTGACCGTGACCGTCGGCAAAGAGCAAGTCGTCATCAGTAACGACGAGCAGCCACCAAAAGCCAAACTGGACAAGATTGCCTCGCTGAAACCGGCCTTCCGCGAAGGCGGCACGGTGACGGCGGCCAACTCCAGTTCGATTTCCGACGGTGCGGCGGCGCTGGTGCTGATGCGTCGTTCCGAAGCGGACAAGCGCGGCCTGAAACCGCTGGCGGTGATCCATGGCCACGCGGCATTCGCCGACACGCCGGGCCTGTTCCCGGTGGCACCGATCGGCGCGATCAAGCGGCTGATGAAGAAAACCGGCTGGTCGTTGAATGACGTGGACCTGGTGGAAGTCAATGAAGCCTTCGCGGTGGTCGGCATGGCTGCGATGACCCATCTGGAAATCCCCCACGAGAAACTCAACGTGCACGGCGGCGCTTGCGCCTTGGGCCACCCGATCGGTGCGTCCGGCGCGCGGATCCTCGTGACCTTGCTCTCGGCCCTGCGCCAGAAAGGCCTGAAACGCGGCGTTGCGGCGATCTGCATCGGCGGCGGCGAAGCCACGGCGATGGCCGTGGAATGCCTGTACTGATCTGACTCTGTAGGAGCCGGCTTGCCGGCGATGGCGTACTTGAAATCGCCATCGCCAGCAAGCTGGCTCCTACAGAGGCGATTACATTTTTAAGGATTTGCCATGATTCCCAATGACGAACAACTGCAGATCAGCGAAGCGGCCCGGCAGTTTGCCCAGGAACGGCTGAAACCGTTCGCCGCCGAATGGGACCGTGAGCACCGCTTCCCCAAGGAAGCCATCGGCGAAATGGCTGAACTGGGTTTCTTCGGCATGCTGGTGCCCGAACAGTGGGGTGGGTGCGACACCGGTTACCTGGCCTACGCCATGGCCCTGGAAGAAATCGCCGCCGGCGACGGCGCCTGCTCGACCATCATGAGCGTGCACAACTCGGTCGGCTGCGTGCCGATCCTGAACTACGGCAACGACGACCAGAAAGAACGTTTTCTCAAACCGTTGGCCAGCGGTGCAATGCTCGGCGCCTTCGCCCTGACCGAACCGCAGGCCGGCTCCGATGCCAGCGGCCTGAAAACCCGTGCGCGCCTGGAAGGCGATCATTACGTCCTGAACGGTTGCAAACAGTTCATCACCTCCGGGCAGAACGCCGGCGTGGTGATCGTGTTTGCAGTGACGGACCCGAGCGCCGGCAAACGCGGGATCACCGCACTGATCGTGCCGACCGATTCACCGGGCTACAAAGTCGCCCGCGTCGAAGACAAACTCGGCCAGCATGCGTCCGACACCTGCCAGATTCTGTTCGAAGACGTCAAAGTGCCGGTGGCCAACCGCTTGGGCGAGGAGGGTGAAGGCTATCGAATTGCCCTGGCCAACCTCGAAGGCGGCCGCGTCGGCATCGCTTCGCAATCGGTGGGCATGGCCCGAGCCGCGTTTGAAGCGGCGCGGGATTACGCCCGTGAGCGCGAGAGTTTCGGCAAACCGATCATCGAGCATCAGGCCGTCGCGTTCCGCCTCGCGGACATGGCGACCCAGATCGCCGTGGCCCGGCAAATGGTGCATTACGCCGCCGCGCTGCGTGACAGCGGCAAACCGGCGTTGGTCGAAGCGTCCATGGCCAAACTGTTCGCCTCGGAAATGGCCGAAAAGGTCTGCTCTGCAGCGTTGCAAACCCTCGGCGGTTACGGTTACCTGAACGACTTCCCGCTGGAGCGGATCTACCGCGACGTGCGGGTATGCCAGATCTACGAAGGCACCAGCGATATTCAGCGCATGGTCATTTCGCGCAGTCTTTAAGAAGGAGTCCATTGTGAGTTACGAAACGATTTTGCTGGAAATCCATGGCCGTGTCGGCCTGATCACCCTGAACCGTCCGCAGGCGCTGAACGCGTTGAACGCGCAGATCGTCAGCGAACTGAACCACGCCCTCGATGGCCTGGAAGCCGATTCGAACATCGGTTGCATCGTGCTGACCGGCTCGAAAAAAGCCTTCGCCGCCGGTGCCGACATCAAGGAAATGGCTGAGCTGACCTACCCGCAGATCTACCTCGACGATCTGTTCAGCGACAGCGACCGCGTGGCCAACCGCCGCAAGCCGATCATCGCTGCTGTGAACGGTTTTGCCCTGGGCGGTGGTTGTGAACTGGCGCTGATGTGCGACTTCATCCTCGCCGGGGACAACGCGAAGTTCGGCCAACCGGAAATCAACCTCGGCGTGTTGCCGGGCATGGGCGGCACACAGCGCCTGACTCGCGCAGTCGGTAAAGCCAAGGCGATGGAAATGTGCCTGAGCGGGCGTTTGATCGATGCCGTGGAAGCAGAGCGTTGCGGGATCGTGGCGCGGATCGTGCCAGCGGATGAATTGCTGGAAGAAGCGCTGAAAGTCGCCGCACTGATCGCCAAGAAATCGTTGCCGATTGCGATGATGGTCAAGGAAAGCGTCAACCGCGCCTTCGAAGTGAGCCTGTCGGAAGGCGTGCGCTTTGAGCGTCGGGTGTTCCATGCGGCGTTTGCGACGCAGGATCAGAAGGAAGGGATGGCGGCGTTTATTGCCAAGCGTGAGGCGGAGTTCGTCGGTAAGTGATGTAGCGTTCTCACGGACGTCTTCGCGGGCAAGCCTCGCTCCTACGGGGATACGCATTCCCCTGTAGGAGCGAGGCTTGCCCGCGAAGCTTTTTCCAGCACCCATGAAATGCATTGAAAGAATTCAGCGAAGCAGGGCCATCACTCCGCCCGTATCTGATCCCATGTACCTCGACTATGGTGAATTTGCCCGGACGCTAACCGAGGCTTCAGGACGAAGCCGTCGTTTCAGGCTCAATCACTTTATTCGAGGTTTACATGAGCATTTGTCATTTTGTGCACGCCCAGTGCGGTACGCCGGTATCGCACGTCCCCCAAGGTTATGTTCTGGCCAACGAGCCCATGAAAGACGACATCGTCTATTGGCCACAAAACCCCAACACCGCCTTGTTGGTGACCCGACGAACCGTTGTGATTGAGGAAGACGGCACGACATCGGTGTTCTTCGCGGTGCAGGAAATGCCGTCCAGCGAACCCGATTTGAGCGTGGCAATTCAGACCGTACGCGCCACAACGTCGGTGGTTTAAACCAATAACGCCTTCGCGGGCAAGCCTCGCTCCTACAGGTTATCGGTGTTCGCATGAACAACACACAACCTGTAGGAGCGAGGCTTGCCCGCGAAGCTTTTTAAGGTTCACACCAGATAATTTTTCAACTCTCGGGCAATCACCATCCGCTGAATCTCGCTCGACCCTTCATAAATCTGCGTGATCCGCGCATCCCGGTAGTAACGCTCCACCGGGTAATCCTCCAGATACCCGTACCCGCCATGGATCTGCATCGCTGACGAGCAGACCTTCTCAGCCATTTCCGAGGCAAACAGCTTGGCCTGCGAAGCCTCCGACAGGCACGGCTTGCCGGCACTGCGCAACCGCGCGGCGTGCAGGATCATCAACCGTGCAGCGTTGAGTTGCATGTGCATGTCGGCCAGCATGTTGGCGATGCTCTGGTGCTCGATGATCGGCTTGGCGAACTGCACGCGATCACGGGAGTAGGCCAGCGCCGCTTCGAAAGCGGCACGCGCGATACCCAAGGCCTGCGCGGCGATGCCGATGCGTCCGCCTTCGAGGTTGGAGAGGGCGATGGCCAGGCCTTTACCGCGTTCACCCAACAGATTGGCTTCGGGGATGGTGCAGTTGCTCAGGGTGACTGCGCAGGTATCGGACGCGCGAATGCCCATCTTGTGTTCGGTGCGATCAACGATGAAACCGGCGGTATCGGTCGGCACCAGAAACGCCGAGATACCACGCTTGCCCAGGTCCGGATCGGTCACGGCAAACACAATCGCCAGTTTCGCCCGTTTGCCGTTGCTGACGAATTGCTTGGCGCCGTTGATCACCCACTGGCCGTCGCGCAGTTCGGCGCGGGTGCGCAGGTTATGCGCCTCGGAACCGGCTTGCGGCTCGGTCAGGCAGAAGCAGCCGATGGCCTTGCCGCTGGCCAGATCCGGCAACCAGGTCTGTTTCTGTTCGTCGGTGCCGTAGTTCATGACCGGCCCGCAACCCACGGAATTGTGGATGCTCATCAGTGCGCCCGTGGCGCCGTCGCCGGCGGAAATCTCTTCCACCGCCAGGGCGTAGGCGACGTAATCGACATAAGTGCCGCCCCATTCCTCGGGCACCACCATGCCCAGCAGACCCAGTTCGCCCATCTTCGCTACCAGACCGTCGTCGATCCAGCCGGCCTTTTCCCAGGCTTGCGCGTGGGGCGCGATTTCGCCACGGGCAAAGTCCCGGGCCATGTCGCGGATCATGACTTGCTCTTCGCTCAATTCGATATCGTGCATGGCTCAGCTCCCGCTCCGGTCAAACCCTGTGAAAAAACTCGCGACATGTGCGGCGTCCAGCGCCTGCAAGGTCGGCGGGTTCCAGCGCGGGGTCTTGTCTTTGTCGATCAGCAAGGCGCGCACGCCTTCGATCAGGTCGCCGCGCTCGAACCACTGACGGTCCAGGTGCAGCTCCAGGGCAAAACAGTCTTCCAGACTCAGGTGCCGACCGCGCCGCAGCATTTCCAGGGTCACGCCCATGGCCAGCGGTGAACGGCTTTGCAGCAGGTCGGCGGTGGTGGTCGCCCATTCATGGCTGTCGGCAACCGTAACGTTGCGCAGTTGTTCAACAATACCCGGCACATCGGGCAGGGCGAAGAAGTGATCGATAGCCGGGCGCAGCGCTTCCAATGGCGCGTCCGGCAGTTGCTGCACGGCGAGTCGGGCCAGCAGGCCTTGCAGGTCCTTGAGCGGCGTGTCGTGCCATTCCAGCTGATCGAGTTTTTCGTCCAGCGTGGCCAGTTTGCTGCTGTCCAGATACCAGTCGGCCAGGCCGCAATAGAGCGCATCCGCCGCACGGATCTGCACGCCGCTGACGCCCAGGTAGATCCCCAGTTCACCGGGGATGCGCGGCAGGAAGTAGCTGCCACCGACGTCCGGGAAATAACCGATGGCCACTTCCGGCATTGCCAGGCGGCTTTTCTCGGTGACCACGCGCAGGTCGGCGCCTTGCACCAGACCCATGCCGCCACCCAGGACGAAGCCGTCCATCAGGGCGAGAACCGGTTTGCGGTAATGGTGAATCGCGAGGTCGAGGGCGTATTCCTCGACGAAGAAATCTTCGTGCAGGGTGTCGCCGTTTTTGAAGCTGTCATACAGCGAGCGGATGTCGCCGCCGGCACAAAAGGCTTTTTCGCCGGCACCGCGCAAGACCACCGCGTGAATGTTCGAATCCTGCGCCCAAGCGTCGAGCTGACGCTGCAGATTGCGCACCATGTCGAGGGTAATGGCGTTGAGGCCAGCGGGGCGGTTGAGGGTCAGGTGACCGATATGGTTGCGAACCTCGGCCAGCACGTCGTTTTGCGTGGCATCCATGGACGAAGTCCACTTCGATGAAACCTGAGCAGTCATCACTAACTCCCTGCTTTTATTGTTCTTTATAGAGAAGCTCGCGCGCGAGCGATGCTGGATCGTAACAGTGCAAATTTGCCTAGTACAACCCGGATATGTGCAGGTCTCGTGTGCATTTTTGTAATAGCGCTGAAGGATTTCCCTCTCAAGACCACCGCGGGCCGCGCTCACGACCGAATCGGCTGTGAAAACAGCCTTATCAGCGCAATCGGGGCGTCTGGAACGGCCCTTACGACACCTGCAACAGGTTATCTGTTGGCATTCTGGCCGTGCTTTTGAAGCCGTCTGTGCCGAGGGTTTCAGGCTGGAGGCCGCAACGTGCGGCCCCTCGAACAAAACAATAAGAACGCTGTTGCGGCTCGCGCCGCACCGACTCTCTGTTCCTGCCCATAAAGGCGGTCCGGTTCGCCAGGCCGCGATAACTCCAAACAAATCGGGACTCAAGAAGATGAATATCAAATGGCTGACTTTGCCGACACTCGCGCTGCTGTGCTGCACCACCGGCGCCCATGCCAAGGAATGGAAAGAGCTGCGATTCGGCGTCAACCCAAGCTACCCGCCTTTTGAGTCAACCACCGCCGATGGCGGCGTGCAGGGCTTTGGCGTGGACCTGGGCAACGCGATCTGTGCCGAGCTGAAACTGACTTGCGTGTGGGTCAGCAATGATTTCGACGGGCTGATTCCAGCCCTCAAGGCCGGCAAGTTCGACGCCATCGAATCGTCGATGACCGTGACCGAGCCGCGCAAAAAGCAGATCGACTTCACCGACCGTCTGTACGCCGGGCCGACCGCCATCGTCACCCGCAAGGACTCCGGGCTGCTGCCCACCGCCGAGTCGCTGCGGGGCAAGACCATCGGTTACATGCAGGGCACGATTCAGGAAACCTACGCCAAGGCCAAACTGGGGCCGGGCGGCGTGAAGCTGCGCGCTTATCAGAATCAGGATCAGGTGTACGCCGACCTGGTTTATGGCCGTCTCGATGCGTCGATCCAGGACAAGCTGCAAGCACAGATGAGCTTTCTCACATCGCCACAAGGGGCTGACTTCCAGAACAGCGAAGGCATCAGCGACCCGTTGGTGCCGTCGGAAATCGCCATCGGCGTGCGCAAGGACAACGAAGAACTCAAAGGCATGCTCAATGCCGCCATCAAGGCCCTGCACGACAAGGGCATCTACGCACAGATCCAGCAGAAGCATTTCGGCGATCTGGACCTCTACAACAACTGATCCTCGCGCCCCAAGACACTGTGCCGTGAACCGGCACAGTGTTTCATCGTGGGCGCCTCAAGACAGGTGACTGGCGTGAATTCCTTCCTGAATCTGATCGGGCTCGATGTTTCGGCCCTGCAAGGCTATGGCCCATTGTTGCTGCACGGCACCTGGGTCACGCTGAAACTGTCGGCGCTCTCGCTGCTGGTGAGCATGGCGCTGGGGCTGCTCGGCGCGGCGGCAAAGCTGTCGCCGCTGAAGCTGTTGAACCTGCCGGCAACCTTCTACACCACCTTGATTCGCGGTGTGCCGGACCTGGTGCTGATGCTGCTGATTTTCTACAGCCTGCAAGGCTGGCTGAGCAGCCTGACCGAAGCGATGGGCTGGCCGTACATGGAAATCGACCCGTTCGTGGCCGGGATTATCACTCTCGGGTTTATCTATGGCGCGTATTTCACCGAGACCTTTCGCGGGGCGATCCTCAGCGTGCCGCGTGGACAGCAGGAAGCCGCGGCGTGTTTCGGTTTGAACCGCTGGCAGCGGTTTCGCTTCGTGGTGTTTCCGCAAATGATGCGATTTGCCTTGCCGAGCCTGGGCAACAACTGGCTGGTGTTGCTCAAGGCCACGGCGCTGGTGTCGATCATCGGCTTGTCGGACCTGGTCAAGGTCGCGCAAGAGGCCGGTAAAAGCACCTTCAACATGCTCGATTTCCTGCTGATGGCGGCGGCGCTTTATCTGCTGATCACCAGCGCGTCGAACTACGCCTTGCGTGTGTTGGAGCGACGTTACAACCAGGGCGTACGGGGGATGGCGCGATGATCGAGTTGATTGCCGAATACTGGAAACCCTTTCTGTTCAGCGACGGCGAGACCCTCACTGGCCTGGCGATGACCCTGTGGTTGCTGGTGGCGAGCATCGCGATGGGCTTTGTCCTGTCGTTGCCGTTGGCGATCCTGCGCACCTCGCGCTGGGGCTTGCTGCGCTGGCCGGTTCAGCTGTTTACCTACGTGTTTCGCGGTACGCCGCTGTATATCCAGCTGCTGATTTGCTACAGCGGGATCTACGGCATCGCGGTGGTGCGCTCGCAGCCGCTGCTCGAAGCGTTCTTTCGCGACGCGATGAATTGCACGCTGCTCGCGTTCACCCTCAACACTTGCGCCTATACCGTGGAAATTTTCGCCGGGGCGATCCGCAGCATTCCCTACGGTGAGATCGAGGCAGCCAACGCTTATGGCTTGAGCGGCTGGCGCCTGTACCTGCGACTGATCCTGCCCTCGGCGCTGCGCCGGGCGCTGCCGTATTACAGCAACGAAGTGATTCTGATGCTGCACGCGACTTCGGTGGCGTTCACCGCAACCATTCCGGACATTCTCAAAGTCGCCCGCGACGCCAACGCTGCGACCTTCATGACCTTCCAGGCGTTCGGCATTGCCGGCCTGCTGTACCTCGCGTTGTCGTTTGGCCTGGTCGGCGCATTTCGCCTCGCGGAAAAGCGCTGGCTGAGCTTTCTCGGGCCGACTCATTAATCCATTTATCCAGAGCAGCGCCGAATCGGGTGCTGCTGCAGGGGTGTCTGCATGTACAAACTCACGGTTGAAAATCTGTATAAACGTTTTGGTGACAATGAAGTGCTCAAGGGCGTCTCGTTGAATGCGCGGGCAGGGGACGTGGTGAGCATGATCGGCGCCAGCGGTTCAGGCAAAAGCACCATGCTGCGTTGCATCAATTTTCTGGAACGGGCGGACGAGGGTGCCATCGAACTCGACGGCGAACGGGTCATCACTCGCCCGGGTGCGGGTGGCATGCGCGTCGCCCATCCGGCACAGTTGCAGCGTTTGCGCACGCGCCTGGCGATGGTGTTCCAGCATTTCAACTTGTGGAGTCACCTGACCGTTCTGGAGAACATCGTGCTGGCGCCGTGCCGGGTGCTGGGCATCAGCCGCAAGGCGGCTGAGGAAAGTGCACGGGCTTATCTGGACAAGGTCGGCTTGCCGCAGCGAGTCGCCGATCAATACCCGGCGTTTCTCTCCGGTGGCCAGCAGCAACGGGTGGCGATTGCCCGGGCGCTGGCGGTGGAGCCGGAAATTCTGCTGTTCGACGAGCCGACCTCGGCCCTTGATCCGGAGTTGGTCGGCGAAGTGCTCAAGGTGATTCAGGCACTGGCGGAAGAAGGCCGGACCATGTTGATGGTGACCCACGAAATGGGCTTTGCCCGGCAGGTGTCGAGCCAGGTGTTGTTCTTGCATCAGGGGCGGGTCGAGGAGCAGGGTGATGCGACGATCCTCGACCAGCCAAACAGTGAACGTTTGCAGCAATTCCTATCGGGTCGTTTGAAGTGAGGCAAGACGTACATGGCGGACATCCGCGATCTGTCGATCGTGCTTGATCGTATCGATCAGGCAATCATTGAAGTGCTGCGCCATGAAGGGCGCATCACTTACCAAAAGCTTTCGGAGCGCGTGCACCTGACCCCCAGGCCATGCCTGGAACGGGTGCGCAAGCTTGAACAGCTCGGGGTCATTCGCGGTTACGGGGCGATTCTCGATGAGAAAAAACTGACACCGGGGCTGTCTTTGCTGGTGTTGGTTGCGCTGTCGAACCAGAGCGGGCGGGCGGCGCAAAAAGCCTTCGAAGCCAAGGTCCGTGCTTGCCCGCAGGTGCTGGAGTGTCGCTTGATCAGCGGCGCGTTCGACTACAGCCTGCGCATGCGTTGCCGCGACATGGAACATTACCGGGTGCTGACCGAAGTCTGGTTCGACGACCCGGAGCTGCACATCGACAAACTGGTCAGCCACCCGGAACTGGCGATGGTCAAGACCACGATGGAGTAATAAACACTGCTGTCCCCTGTGGGAGCGAGCCTGCTCGCGATAGCGGTGTGTCAGTTACTAATGAATTGACTGATACACCGC